>JAJDBZ010000465.1 GCA_029261095.1 Candidatus Omnitrophota bacterium
GATGATTCGGGGGCATGTTGGCGAAAACTCCGGCGGCGAACTCGTGCCCGCCGGGTGTGAGATGGTAATGCCCACCTTGGCTGTCCAGGATAATATACCCATCCGCCAGACTGTTGTTATCAGCGTCGATGACAACGAGAGATACGGCCCGGATCGAAGCCCCCCCAGGGTTGGGCAAGTTCGGATCACGAAGGCTTCCGAATGGGACATCATATCCGATCATTCCTGTGACTGGCGAGCTGAGTAAAGGTTGGGAGGCTGAGGAGGGGATGGCACTCCCGGCGCGATAGATCCCTGCGAAGTCTGTCAAAACCCAGAAGCCTCGGCTGTCTGCGGTCATGACAAGATCGACCGCTCGGCCCTTCGGAAAATCGGGGTTCTCCTCTATGTGAAAATTCTGATCCGGCGCCTCTCCGGGATGTCCGACAAAGTGCACAACCCCCCAAGAATCAAGCACTGCTTGTTCATAAGATTTTCCATGTGGCGAATCCACGGAACCGGTGTCGGCCCTCTCGAGGTCGCGGGCAAGATCCCGAGCAAAGAAGAGGTCCCCCGTAATGACAGGCGGCTGTCCTACTCGGTGTCGGCCGCCGAGAGAGTCAAGCACGTAGTATCCCGAATCACAGTGTTGGGGAGCGAATGGTGGTATCTGGGTCTTCGTGGGCGTGAGTGTAAGCGTGGGCGATTCCGTAGGGGTAGGAGTCTGAGTGAATGTCGGTGTGGGAGTCGGATATGTCGAACCAAACTCTACAAGTGACACGGTTTCTCTTGAACCGCGGTTGTCGTTCCAAGTTCCACCGGCGAACAACCACATCATCAGGGAATCCTCTGTTGCGACAATCTCGTTAGGTTCTCCCACACTCCAGTTCGTATAGTTCCAGGTTTCGTCGGTGATCCACTTCCAACCCTCCCGAAATCCAATGTCGGATGGGTTCTGATATCCTCCGATCCAAGCTCCTTGCCTTCCCCAGAAAGGGACATTCTCCATCACCCACTCCAATTCTTCTTGGGTGGTGAATGTCGCCAAATAACCTTGGTGACCGTCATGCGTGACCTGCGAAGCATAGTCCTGAGCTTCCTCCCATGTTCGTCTTTCGAAATCCAGACCGTACCAGTGCCTGTTGTTCGGGTTATAATAAACAGGAAAAGTAAGCCCGGGTTGGAGAGTGGGAATGGGTGTGGGGTCACCCAAGTTGTGACCTCGACCCAGGAGCTGGACAAGGGTTTGTGGTTCATTTGGATCATTGGTGTTGATCTCGAGAAAAGCCCTTTCAGGGTTCGTGCTTCTCGGCACAAAAGCGATGGATACTTCTTGTTCTTCATCGGGGGGAAGAAAATGAGACCCGGAACTACTTTCGAACCTCCAATCCAGGCGTTCAATTGAAAATGACAACCCGCTGGTTGAGCCACGGGTAACAGTATTGTTTCGCGGGGAGGAGAAATCCGATTCATTTTCCGGACGAATTCGGATTTCATTCATGACAAACCTGAGGTCCGCGGCCCCACTGTTCTTAATGGTCATTTGGAGAACGGTTCGTGACGAACCCTCAATTGGCGTGTTCCCGAAATCGAGGATTGAGGAAGAAACCTCAACATCTGGATGACCTCCTTTCGGTACAGGATTGACGCTTTCGGAGTTTCCCTCTGGGGCGAGTACACAGCAGACAATCAGGAGAAGAAGCGGCCTCAGAACATTGGTGAGGAGGGAGTGCACTTGGAGAACCATCGTTTATTCCTCTTCAACACAAAAATTTGTCCTTATTAATTCATTTTACAATTATAATCACAAGTTACGGTCATAGTCAATGGCTTTTCTCTAACACCCCTTCTTTGAGGGTCGGATTTAACGGCAGAAGATGAATGGAGCCCCAAGATCATTTGTGTATACCCCTGAATACAAATGGGTTATGTAGCATTGTCTAGTTTTGATCTACCTCCTGATGGGACTGGCCAACGGGAATCGCACCATCGGTCTTTCTACTGATAGTGGCTGACGAGAATTGAACTTGGAGAAGATTCTGGGAAAAAATTCGATAGGTTTATCGAGTTGGAAACCCGGGGACCATGAAGTGGAATGAGCCGATTGCCCCCGCCGGAAAAAGCGGGTGGCGCCCTGCACGGGAACCCTTATGAAGACTCCCTGATCCAACACACTCAGATCCATCCATCTTCGATTGCCCCTAAAAACCTGTAGATTACTTGGGCATGAGGAATTGGGATCTAGAATCCCTAGAGCATATCCGCTTCGCCCCACCCAAATAGGAAGGGATTCATCCAATGAAGATCACAGATGTCCGTGTTGTTGTCGTTCAGAATCCGGGGAGAACTTTTGTCAATGTTCTAGTGGACACTGACGAAGGGGTGACCGGTTTGGGCGAGGCGGGTCTCCAGCGGCGCTGGAAAGGTATCCAAGGCGCCATTGAACACATCAAACAATGGTTGGTTGGGGAGGATCCTTCCCGTATCGAGTATCTCTGGCAACGTCTCTTTCGAGGCGGCTTTTATCCAGGAGACCGGCTGATCGGTTCGGTGATTTCAGGTATCGATATCGCGCTGTGGGATATCCGTGGACAGGTCTTGGGGGTCCCTGTTTATGATCTTCTGGGAGGACGATCTCGGGACCGAGTCGAGTGCTTTATGCAACCGGGATATTTACCGAACCAGCAACAACATGCTCAAGACGACCTGCTCAAAAGTGTAACGGTCGATGGAGATCTGGAGGCAACAGTCGATCTCGCGAGAAGGTGTCTCGAATCGGGACATCGGTTCTTTCGGCTTGGGCCTAACAAAACACGGGATCACTTTGAACCGCGCGAGGCGGTTCGACGTCTTATCGCACAACTCAAGGCAGTGAGGAGCGCCTTGGGTGACTCCTTGGAATTGATGGTGGACCTCCATGCGAGGCTCGACCCAGCGGATGCCATCTGGTTCTGTAAGGAAATCGAACCCCTCGGGCTATATGCGGTTGAAGACCCCATCCGATCCGAACACCATGAGGGTTATCGGCGTATCCGGAATCAAACCAATGTGCCGTTGGCAGCGGGTGAGCAGTGGGCCAACAAGTGGGAATTCGCGATGGCGATCGAGGAAGAATGGGTTGACTTTGTCCGGGTCGATGTGTGTATCGCGGGGGGGATCACCGAGGCGAAGAAAATCGCCGCAATGGCGGAGACGCACCTCATTCGAACTCTCTTTCACAATCCTCTCGGACCGGTCTGTACGGCGGCCTCTCTCCACCTCGATATCGCTTGTTCGAACTCTGGTCCGCAGGAGGTTCTATTTCCGCCCGATGTCACGCTGCCGGATGTTTACGATTGCGATTTCGAGTTGTCCGGTTCCGACATGTCCCTTCCCGTATGTCCCGGAATCGGAGTCCGGATAGACTTGGAAAAAGCCAAGAAGTACCCCGGGGAAATGACAGAACCTCCCCACTACCACCGGAGTGATGGCAGTTTCACCAATTATTAACGACCGTATCGCATAATAGATAAAGGAAACTTATTTTATGCAATCCAAAATACCGAATGGTTCTTGGCCGGTTCTCTTCACTCCCTTCGACACCTCGAAAGAGATCGACTTTGAGGCTCTCGATGAGGAACTCGATTTCTACCTGAAGACCCATCAGGCGGGTCTATTCGCCAATGCTCTCTCCGGAGAAGTGTTCAACCTATCCAAAGAGGAATGCGTTGTAATCGCTTCGCGTCTGGTATCGCGTAGCGGCGGTCGTCTGCCCATTCTCAGTAGTGGAAATTTCGGAGACACCTTGGAGGAACAAGCCGACTCGATGAAAGCAGTCAGGGACACCGGAGTTGCGGCGGTAGTCATCCTCCTCTCCGCGCTCCCCAGACCCGACTCTCTGGTTGAACAGATCCTGGAACTGGTGGACAAAGTCGACGCACCACTGGGTCTCTATGAGTGCCCAGTGCCGGAGCACCGACTTCTCGACAGCGACCAGGTTCGAGAGATTGCGTCCACGGGCCGATTCGTTTTCATGAAAGAGACGAGCCGATCAGTCGGGACCTACACCGAAAAAATGCGAGCCGCCGAAGGAACGAACATGAAAGTCTATCAGGCCAACCTCCGTTGTTCGCCAGGTTCGCTGGAAAATGGTTCGCCGGGAGTTTGCGGAATCTTTTCGAACTTTTGTCCTGAATGGACAGCACGGTTATGCGAAATCGGATCGACCCCGTCGGAGGAACGCGATGCGCTCTTCAGGGCACTGGTCGCCTTCCACGATGTTGCGATCAAGCATGGATACCCCTCTTCGGGAAAATACTATCTGACGAAGCGTGGGCTTTCGATCCAACCAATCTCTCGGACACATCACACTCATGAGTTTGGCGACGCCGATTGCGCATTTATCGACAAGTTTCTAGAGGAAACCGACCTGGCGACTCCCTCTTTGGGCACGGATGAGTTGAAGTCACTCCTCGACAAACTGGGAACCGCACCGATCTTCGATTGATGGGGAATGAAAAATTGCCGTATTTCCAAAAGGGAATCATTGTTGCGCTTCTCACTCCTCTCGACGAGGATGAAAGAATCGATGTGGGCAGTTTGGAGCGACTCATCGAATGGGTCCTTTCCTCACAGGTAAAAGGTCTATTTGTCGGAGGAACTGTGGGAGAGGGAGCGGCGCTCCGCGATAAAGAGAAGGCCGTTCTTTATCGAGAAATTGCGAGAATCGTAAACAGCCGCGTTCCTATCCTCGCCAATGTTTCAGAGACAGGGACACGTCGTTCGATTGAAGTGGCTGGGGTGGCTGCCGAAGCGGGGGTGGATGGCATCGTCACCACTGCCCGAATGTCATTCCCTCAGAAAACCCTTGAGGAAAGTCGGCGACATGTGGAGACAATTTCAAAAATGTCTTCCCTTCCCTTGTGGTTTTACGAAAACCCAGGAACCACGGGTGTCTCACACGATTTGAACCAGTTATCCGAAATCATGTCTTTACCCAATGTCGAAGGCCTGAAATTCTCTTCCCCCGATCGAAACCTGTTCGAAGAGTGCATAGGAAGAATCCCGGGCCGTCCACCCGTGATGACCGGCAATGTGTCGGATATCGCATTTTCCGCCCGAAGTGGAGCGGCTGGCGCCATTGCTGGAATTGGAAGCCTTGCCCCCGGCCTTGCGGTTCGGACTTTTGAATCTGCTTTAGCGGGAGATATCGAGAATGCGGAAAGACTTCAGAAGTCAATCGATTCTCTGTATTCGGTATACATGGGCGATGGGTGGCCACTTTGGCCCTCGGCTCAAAAGCACGTGTTGAAACGATTGGGGATTCTTCGCACGAGCATCAGCACCGCCCCATTTCTCCAGATGGGGGAACGAGAAGAAGCCTTTGTGGATGGGGAGTTGGAACGCCTGGACCAAACGCTCTTCGATTCATACTAGTCTTCAACCCTCGGTGTATCGAGGTATAGGAAAATGAAAGAGAATGACGGATTGAGGCCTCTAGTCTGTAACGGGATTCTTATCTTTCGGGCATGTTGAGAATACCCCTCAAGTAGCCGACCGCATGCGCCATCCCCGCATGCCAGGGAGCACCGCATTCGGGGAGAGGGGTGTGATCCGGAATGACCAACCCTTGATACCCATTGCGATGAAGGATCTCCATCGCCTGTGGGACATCGATATCCCCCTCATCGATAAAGACTTCGTAGTACTCGGGCACTTTGCCGCGCACGTTTCTGCAATGGACATAACCGATGGCATCACGGCCGCTGAACTCGTCGATGGTTTCCATGAGATTCCCTTCGCTCATCTCTTGAAGGGTTCCGAGACAGAACTCGAGTTTATTCGCTGGACTGGGAAACGAGTCGAGAAGTTTTCGGTAGAGATGTGGTTGGTAAACGAGGCGCGGAGTTTCTCGAAGGGTCGGCATGGGAGGGTCGTCGGGATGCGCGGCCAGCGCGACCCCCGATTCCTCGGCGACCGGAATGACTTCCTTAAGAAATTGACCCAGTCGATCCCAAATCTGTTCGGATGAAATGCTCGGGATGAACCCCGGCTCAGCTTCAGGGGAATAGATCATGTTCCAGATCTGACCATTGGGAATGGGAGTCTCCTCTGGCCCTTTCTCACCCAAGAAGGAGACCGCTTCGGCTCCGCCGCGCGCGTGTTTCGCGACCACATGTCCCCACACGCCAGCGATACTGAAGTTGTAACCGAGAATGGGAATGCCCGCCCGTCCCATGCGACGGATGATTTCCTGGATGCCTGCGATCTGTTCATCGCGTTTGGGCCCATCGAGTAGAATGTCATACCAATAAGCGGGGTCGAGGTTTTCGATGGCTTCCAGTTTAAGTCCCTCTGATTCAATGGACCGGACAAGATCCTTCAATTCGTCTTCCGACCAGAGGTTCCCCTCGTTTAGGGTGACCCCCCAGGTGTTTCCTTGACCGTCAGTCCCGTGGATTTTTTGATCCTGGAAGTAGTCGACGAGATGCGCGACCAGATGCGTGCACCCGATCTGTTTGGCGAACCGGAAGTTTTCCGGCGTCAACATGGATTTATAAAGTCCGATTCCGAGTTTCATTGATCCTCTACCTCGATCCAGCGGAACACTCAATGGATGGTGAATGAATAGACTTGTCCACCCTCCCTGACGTCAAACTCGAGGCGGACCGGTTCACCCGAAGCCAGTTCACCCATAGTCTTACCACCGAAAACGACCTCGTGACGGATCGAGTCTCCGTCCACAAGTGCCGAGCCACGGTTTTCGCCATCCTTGGAAATGACGGATACCCTGTGGGGCCCCAAACTGTTGACAGTCAAGACACTCCCTTCGAACACGAGGGGTTTGGTAAGGAGTGAACCGCCATCCACCGAGACAAAACCATCCATCCGGAGCCGTGCTCGGAAGATTCCACCACCGCTCATTCGGATCGGGTTCTCATGGTTCTTGCCATAGGAGGAGGACCCATAATAGTAGATCAATTCATCACCGATCACGAAGGGGCCGGTTGAGTGTTCCGTGATATACCCGCCATCGTTGCGACCCTTGTTTCCTCCTTCTTGGCCGTTGGCGATGAACACCTCGGGGTATCCATCCTCATTGTTAAACTGGACTTTAGACCAGTTCAATCCGTCACGGCTTACAGCCAACTTCAGATAGGCGCAACCCGCAGCGGAATAGGGGTAGTCCCCTTGCCCATGCCACACCTTCAGGCCGCCCAGCCAGAGGGATTCGTATCTCCAACCGGTGCTGGCATAGAACTCGTCGTAAGGATGGTTTCCATCTACCTCCTGTGCGGGAGGAACGAACTCGACCTTTTCGATCGACTGGACATCGAAGGGTTCCTCGATCGAATCGAGGAATGTATAGGCCCGGGAGCGGAGTCGATTGTTGTTTTCCACAAAATCGGAAGCGAAGAATTTAATGATACAGAGCAGTCGATCCTCCAACGGGTCATTGTAAATCGTCGTGACGTCGCCCGCACCCAAGAGAGTCCGTCCCTCTTGTTGAATGCGAGCCACACTGGTATCCCCCTCGCCGCCATAACCATCGATCACTCGAATCCCTCGTTCCCATTCGATACCGTTCTTGGATTTCAACAAGTGGGAACCTTCGCCATCTAGCCCCCAATTGGCGAACCAGCAGAGGCCTTTATAGGGATAAACGGGGTCTTTGTGGTCATAATAGCAGGAGAACAGATCCATATTGGTGGCGTACTCCCCGGTCTCTGGATCGAGAAAATCTTCGCGGCTCCGAGGGAACACCCAATCGCCTTTGCTCCAAGAGATTCCATCGTTAGAGGTGAATCGAAAGAGGCGGACCTTCTCCCAACGGCGCTCATCGCCGAGGGAAGAAAAGTATCCGATGGCGTACATCACCCATTGTTTGAGCTGTGGTTCGAATAAGATCGATCCATTGGCTTCGAGAGTGCCCGGGTGTTCACCGAATTCCTTCCGATCGAGTTCAATGATAGGGATCTTGCCGTCATGATCTTTCTTAGGTTGCCGCAAGGTACGCTCAAGGTTCTCCTGGGCCTCAATGAGAAAGTCATCGACAAAGAGTTGGGCGACTCCGGTCTCGATGGAGATAACCGATTCCTCCTCGCACGTCGCCTCAATCGTTAATAAAAAGGACACTATTACTAGAACAAACAATTTCATCGGTTGACTCCTCTGTGTTGAGATTCCCCTTGAAGATACGAAACCAGTTTGGAAACAATTCTTTCAAAAGCCATTCGTTGCGATTCCACAGTCACTCCACCCACATGCGGAGTAATGACCAGGTTGTCATGGTTCCGCGCGTACTCGATGAGGGAATGATTCTCGAGATCCTCACGCCACTCTCCATTGAGGACGTCGATTCCGGCACCGGCCAGCGGTCCCTTGTGGAGGGCCTCGAGAAAGGCCTCCTCATCGATCACCCCACCTCGGCTGGTGTTGATCAGAATCGAACCCGGTTTCATATTCTGGAACTGAGGTTGGCCGAAAAGCCGGCGATTCTCTTCGGTGAGATGAATGTGAATGGAAACGACATCGGATTGTTCGAGGAGTTCTTCGAGGGAAACCTGTGTAACCCACTCCGGGGTCGAGATCTGTTTATCATCGGTGGCCAGAACCTGAAGTCGAAAGGCTCGTCCGTAATCGGCGAGAATGCGCCCCAACCTTCCGAATCCCACAATGCCTAAAGTCTTACCGGAGAGTTGAGTACCCCGAAACCGGTCGCGCCCCCAATCGCCCCGTTTGGCTGCGTCGAACCCCCAAGGTATTTTTCGTGCAGTCGATAACAGGAGCCCCCAAGCGAGTTCGGCGGTTGCGGTGATCCCGGTCAGAAACTCTGTATCGCCTCTCAAGGAAATAATTTCGATCCCAAGCTCTTCGGCGGCTTTGACATCGATGTGATCGAGCCCGGTGGAGGGGGTGGCGATCGCTTTCAATCGATCCGCTCGCGCTAGGAACTCCGCGGTCGATTTTAGTTTTAGAGAAGTGATTATGGCATCACAGTTGGTGGCCTCTGATTCATACCGAGACTGGTCGGTCGGGAGGAATACCAACTCTCCCAAATCGGAGAGAGGTTCAAACACCTCAGAGAAGGGACAATCGTCAATGAGGTTCAGAATGCGAAGGTGGGAGAGATTCATGGCCTCATTGGCCCTCCTCCATTTCCAGACGCTTCAAAACCTCGATACAGTAGATCAATGCTCGGGGAAGATGAAATGGGTCTTTGACCGGCAAGAAAAGTGTATCTTCGATTACGTTGCCTCTTCGGTCCAGTTTTTGGCGCCACTCGCCATGCTTTCTATTCGGAAAATTGTTGTAAGCATACCCTCTGACTCTCTCGTACCACTCCAGAAAACAAAGATCGCGAGTCGCTTCGTATGCGAGCAAGGTTGCGTAGAGGCCTTCGGTGTGGGGCCACCAAAGTTTGGTATCCGGGTGCGGCCAACCCACTTCACACGAGCCGTCGGCATCGACCGCGAGGAACAGACCGCCAAACTCAGAGTCCCACCCCGCTTCTAGGTGGTTCAGGATGATTTCGCAGGCGTGGGAAACACTATCCTGGTCTCCACTCGCTCGGGCGATATGCATCTGAAACCACATCGATTCGATCGCGTGCCCAGGACAGACCGCGCTCCCTTCTGGTTTCGAGCATTCGGTCCCTTCGACATTCAACCACTCCAACAGGATTTTGCGATCCGAACGATAGAAAACCTCCAACACTTTTCGGTGATGTCGCAGGCAGGCCTCAAGGACATGAGGTAGGTTGGAAACCTCGGCGAGCTCGTGATAGGCAAGGGAGAAGAGCATGCTCATGCCATGTGGCATTCGTCCAGGAGGGATCGGATAGGGCCAAGCGGGTGGAGGTTCGGGCCTTGCGAAGGCGGCTTCGCTTGCATCGAAAGTGGCGATTGCAAGGTCCAATACCTCGGATTCTCCAGTGGCGCGGTATAGTTCGACCAGTCCATAAATGGCGAAACCATCCACGTAGAGACTTTCATATCCCCGTTTGATTTCGCCCTCCCCATCCAGGAGCAGAGGCCAGTGTCCATTTTCATCGGTCCCTGTGGCGGTCACGAACCGGTAGATTCCTTCTGCGATTGTAAGCCATTCCTTTTTTTTACCAAAAACATTGTAGAGTTTACTGAAGACCCAGACCGCTCGCCATTGGGACCAATTCCACCGATCCCGATTCACCAGGGTTCCGTCATCTTGAATACAGGTGTTGATTCCGCCATTCCGATCGATCGAGTGGGCGATCCAGAAGGGTAGGACTTCCTCAAAGAGAGTGTTTTCGAAAAGTAGATGTTCTTCTTGAAAATCTAGATGGTGTTCTTCACTCATACTTGATCGACCTTCTCGCTCAATGGGGGCTCGAAATCCAAGGTGGACACAACTGGAATCGATAACTCGGGAACGGCAACATCTGGAAACATTTTGGTTCTGAGCCGGGTCCATGCATGCCAGGCGGGACGGTATCCGAGCCCCGCGATTTTTACCGCATTGAGGAGGCCATCGATCATCCGTAGACTCGATCCCGCAAAACTCTTTCCATCCGGATGGCGGACGATCCCGTCTTTACCGACCTCCATTCGCAACTTCCCCAAAGTGTATTTTCCAGGGAGTGCTCCGGCTGCTGAGATCGCATCGGTAGTGAACAAGAGACGAGATGGCCCGATAGTCCTGACCAGATTGGAAAGAGCGGGATTTGGGATGTGGAGTCCATCGGGAATCACCGACACCCACAGATCGTGAAGACTCAGAAGGCGATGAATAATATTGTCATGGCGATGAAGTTGTTCAGGGCAACCATTGCCGAGGTGTGTCGCGATCCTCGCTCCTGCTTCAACCGCCGCTTGGCACACCTCCATCGAGGCATTGGTATGTCCGAGTGCAACCCACACCCCCTCAGAGCGCAGGTGCCGAATCAGGTTAATCGCTCCCGGCAATTCAGGTGCGAGGGTCAGCATCGACAATTTTCTTCCAGAGGCATTGATCAATCGATCAACTAGTTCTTTATTGGGTTCCGAAAAAAAGGTGGAATCGTGCGCCCCAGGGTATCCGGCCTCCGGTGAAAGAAACGGTCCCTCCAGATGGAATCCGAGGATGGTATCCCGAAGGATTCGGCTTTCCCCCAACCATGTGTGGATTTGCGATAATCGATGTTCCAGAAAGTCGGTCGACTGAGTCAACAGGGTCAACAGAATGTGCGAACACCCTGCTTTGTGGATCTGGAGCATGGAATGCTCCAGGGCATCCCGAGTCAAATCCGGATCTTGGTAATCCACTCCTCCAAACCCATTCACTTGCGGGTCGAATAGCGCCGGACCGATCAACCCATCCCATCGTACGGAAGCAGGGTCGCCGGTAATGGAGTGGAGTTCGGGATAGGGCGCCATGAGATTACCCACCCTCTCGGTGCGAGTTCAGAAACTCTTCATCCAATCGCGAAGAGGAGTCTCGATCTAAATAGATCCAACATCGCGGATGCGTTCGAACAATCGATGCGGGGCAATCAGGTGTCAGTTCGCCCATAAGCGCTCCTCTCACCGCCTCCGCTTTTCTTCTTTCGGGCACGGTGCAGATCAGATGTTCGCATCCAAAAAGTGTCGGAACAGTCAGTGTCAAGGCTTCTTTGGGAACCGATTCCAGATCTGGAAAGGCTCCTTCGCCAACCTGCTGCATCCGACAGACCTCGTCCATTGCTACTCGCTTCACGGCGAGGGGGTCTTGAAAATCGGCGACGTGGGGATCGTTGAATGCGATGTGCCCATTCTCTCCGAAACCGATGAAACAGATGTCAATCGGCGATCTATCGATTTCGGAGGCATACCTCTGGCACTCCTGGTCCAAATCATCTGCCTCTCCAGACAGATAATGAGCCTTTTCGATTCCCACTTTATCGACCAAGTGGTCGTGCAGCCATTTTCGGAAACTCGCTGGGTGTTCCAGGGGGAGACCAACATACTCATCCATGTGAAACACCTCGACCCTCTTCCAATCTATTCCAGAGGATTGGACCAGTGTTTCCACCATTTCCGATTGAGAGGCGCCTGTTCCGACGATGAGGCGCGCCGCCTCTTTCTCCTCGATGGCTTGCCGAATTATAGGAATCGCTCGATTCGCAGCGGCTCCACCCGCGCGGGGTTTATCGTGATGGATCTCCATACCCGCGTTTTCAGCCCGATATCGTTGAACTTCGAAAGGCATTGGATTCCCTGCTTGATTCCAAGAATGAGAATATCATATACTCAACACTTAGAATGATACAAGATTGCATCTGGCCGAGGGGATTCGAGAGTGAGGTCGATTTAGGGAATGTCCGATCAAAAACAATTTATCCCAAAATATCAGTACGTACTCGATCGCCTCAAGAAGCAGGTTGAAAAGGGCAGGCCCGGCGATCGTCTACCGACAGTCCGGGGGATGATGGCGGAACACCAGGTCAGCCAAGCCGGAATTGAGCGTTGCCTCGATGTACTGGTCCGCATGGGAAGGGTTCGGCGCGAGAGAGGCCGAGGAATCTTCATCGACGGTGTCCAGCCCCGGAGCAATGTGATCGGGGTATATACGGACGGCGAACAGAATCCCCTATCGAGCGCCCTCTTCCTGGATGGAGTTCGGAAGGGAGCAGAAAGCGAAGGCTTTCAAGTAGCGGATTTCGGACCCTTGTACGCGAGCCAGGGACAAGAAAAAACTTTTCAGACGATGGTGGATATGGGGTTCGCGGGCATTCTCATCGCCGCGTTATCCTCAGCAAACTTCTTCGATTTCGAGAGCAACAAGCATTTGGCAACTCTCCTCCAGAATCATCGACTACCTGTCGTTACCTCACGCCCTTTCCCAGCGGTCGAAGCGGATTCGGTGATGCCAGATTATTTCGCTGCCTTCAAGAGACTTGGTGAACATCTCCGAGAGCGAATTGATTCGCCAGTCCTTTTCCTTGGTCATCAAGGGATTCCCACTCTTGCTCGACTTTCCGGCCTGCGGGCGGGGCTCGGGAGTCAGGTTGAAATCGAAACCGAGATGCTGGATGGATTCAAGAATGGAGGGGCGTATGGCCGTGTGGCGGAACTGATCGAGCAGAATTGGAAGGGCACCCTGGTCCTTGGAGTCCCCCCGCGAGACGCGGGAGTGGTCACTTGTTTGGAGGGCGCCCCCTGGGCGGACCATGAGGGATGCGAAACCGCGATCATCTTGGAAACCAATCAAGGACTCGCTCCGGATGTTTCCGCCCATGTCCTTGTTAAACCGAGTTTCCGATTGGGGGAAGCGGCCGCAAAACAAGTCATCAAGAGAATTCGAGGGTATCAGGTCGAGATGACCCATATCACTGTGAGCCATGAGGTTCATCTCTTGGAAAACCTCGTAACCACGAAAGGCTGAGGCCTTCTCCCCAAGATCGGGAGAGAACCAATCCAATCGTAGGGTTGATTGTTTATTAGCCTAGGAGGGCTGGAGACGATGAAATGGCATATCAAGTACCCGATCCTCATGGTTCTAATCCTTTGGATGGTTTCCGCTGTCTTCCCGTTGGCGTGCGATGCGGCCGAATCAACTTGGACAGAAACCACCTACGAGGATTTTATCGATGGAACCTTCGATGATTCCGGGGCCAACACCTATGTCTCAGCTTCGGGAAAGATTCAAACGATCAACCGTTGGGACCTCAACGCCGATGGGTTCATCGATATCGTGGTTTCAAACACCCACCCCCTGATCGAGGCCCTAGATCTCAGTCTCTACTGGGGCAACGGGAAGGATTTCTCAGATCGCAGAAAAACATTGATCCCGGTCGACGGCTCACAATGGAGCGCACCGGCCGACTTCAACAGCGATGGAATCCTCGATCTCGCAGTCGCGAATTACTCCAACGGGACCTGGACCGATATGGATTCCTTTATTTATTACGGTGGTGAGTCCACGGGCGAGGGTTGGGAATTCGGCCCATTCAATCGGAAGATCACTCTTCCGACTCAGTCAGCTCAATCGGTTGCGGCGGGAGACCTCAACCGCGACGGTCACCCAGACATTGTGTTCGCGTTCTCAGCCGGACATTGGGAGTACCGAACCAACCGGGATGAGGAATATACCTCGCCATCTCGAGTTTATTGGGGAGACGAAGAGGGGTTCTTACCAGAGAATCACCAAGACCTTCCCGCTTTGGGCGCCGCCAATGTCGCGATCGCCGACTTGAATGGCGACGAGTGGCCGGAGGTCATCTTTGCCAACGGGTCTAAGAGCGGTAAAGCTGACATTGATTCCTATATTTATTGGGGCGGCGAAAAAGGTTTTTCAATCGATGGTCGAACCGGGCTTCTCACAAACGGAGCGGCCTCAGTGGAAGTGGGGGACCTCGATGGCGACGGTCGTCCCGATATTGTTTTCGCGAACTCTACCGGGGATGAGTCCTATGCCTACCTGAATCGTTCCGGGGTATTCAGTCTGGAAAACCGATTGAAGTTCGCAACCAGTTCTGCGAAAGATTGCGCCATCGCCGATTTCGATCAGGACGGTCACCCCGACGTCTTCTTCACCAACCACGACCAGAGTGGCAATCGGATCACCGAATCCTTTCTCTACTATGGCGGACCGGAAGGATTCTCGAATACGGATCGGATGGCTTTCGAAACCCTAGGCGCCTGGGGGACCAGCGCGGAAGACTTGAACGGGGACGGTTGGGTGGATCTCTTGGTTAGCAACTATCAGGAACACTACTCCTACGAAGTCCCTTCATATGTCTTTTGGAACTCGGAAGCGGGTTTTGATAATTCTCGTCGAACTCCACTGTATGCACATGGGGCGACCGGTAATGTGATCGAGGATTTTAATGGCGACGGGCATCCCGATCTGCTGATTCATTCCTTTTCCGCCAGATCGCGTGGCGATTATGACTCGAACTACATCTATTGGGGCAATGAGAAGGGGAGGTACACGGTCGAAAACCGTACCGATTTGCCTGGAAGAGACAACTACGAATTCGCCGCGGCCGACCTTGATGACAACGGCCTCGTCGACTTGGTCTTTGCCAACTCCGGAGAAGCAGGCCGAAAGGCAAACGAAAACTGGATCTACTGGAACGGTTCCGGTTCGTTTTCGACTTGGAACCTCTCCGGTCTCCCTGCTTATCTCAGCCTGGGCGTTCAGGTCGCCGACCTGGATCGTAACGGCTGGATCGATGTCATTGTCTGTAATTTTGGAGTCGATCCGAGAACAAAATCCGCGGTCTCTTATATTTACTGGGGAGAGGCGGAAGGGTTTCGTGTTTCGGAGCGGACCGAAATCCCGCATGTGGCACGGGCCTGCTCGATCGCCGATCTCAATGGGGATAGCCACCTCGATCTAGTTTTCGGTTCCGGAGCCAAACGGTGGGCGCCTGATCAGAGAGATTCCGCTGTCATTTTTTGGGGCGAGGGAACTCGGGATTACGGGCCGGGGAAATCGGAATACCTGCAAGGGACCGAGGGCTCCTCTCAATCCGAAGTGGCCGATCTCGACCAGGACGGAAACCTGGATCTGGTTTTCGGGAGTGGTGGAATCCCCGGAAACGCCAAAATCTTTTATGCCGACGGGAAAGGGGGGTTCGATCAAGACCGGTCAGTTGAACTCCCAGTTGAAAGTAGCAGCAATCTATCGATCGCAGATATCGATGGAAACGGTTGGCTCGATTTGGTGTTCCCTTCCTATAAAGCGGCGGGACCGCCGGTCAGTCGATCGACCCAATCGAGGATCTACTACAACGGACCCGATGGATTCAGTCCTGAGAACCTCCAGTTACTTCCGACCAATTCGGCGGCGGGGACCCTGGTCAGCGATTTCAATCGCGACG
>JAJDBZ010000466.1 GCA_029261095.1 Candidatus Omnitrophota bacterium
TATCCCTGGTGGCGACGAAACAGAGGATCAAGCGAGTCGTCGTACCTCGCGCTGGACATGGGCATACGATCCGAAGGATGACTCTTGGGAGAGGATGGCTGACGCGCCCTTCCGTCGCGAGTACACCCGGGGCATTGTAGCCAAGGATTCAATCTACCTCATCGGCGGGGCCAATCAGTACAAAGGGTCGGAACCGCCTTATCGAATCCATGGCGATTGCGCTCGCCTCGATCTGACCGCAGACCCGACTTGGGAGATTCACGATTCGCTCAATGTCCCACGGACTCACACCGCCGTCGGCCGAGTCGGTAATCATCTCGTGGTGGCGGGAGGAAATGAATACGACTTTACCGAGAATGGGTACAGTCACCGAACCATCAGGGACACCAACGAAGTATTCGATTTGTCCCACCCTGAAAACGGATGGAAAATCCACGTCCCGGTTCCCGCTCCGGCCAGAGGTTGGTGCGGATCGCTTGTCGCGCACGAAGAAGTTTATCTGTTCGGCGGAATCACCTGGGAAAAATCGGGAGCCATTCTCGGAACTCGTGAAACCTTAACGTACGATCCTTCTGCGAATCGCTGGCGGAAGAGGACCCCTCCCCCTCTCGCCATCTCCGCTTGGGAAGGCGACCTTTACGATGACCGTTACGCTCTCCTCGCGGGCGGGGTGGTGCGGCCTGAAAGCGAAGGGGACGATACCATCATTTGGTCTGATTTGGTCTGGGCATATGACACTCAGGAGGATCTATGGTTGCGTGTTGATGGAGTTCTCCCCCCCGGCGCTGTCTTCAATGACCCAGGTGTCGCTGTCATCGAGGACACCCTCTACGTCCTCGGTGCGGAGGGTCCCCATGGGAGTCACTACAACTATTTCCTAGAGGGCAAAATCAATAAGGCCGATTAGGTTCGAAGGTGTGGGATCTCAATTTGAATCTTCTTCACTCAACATTCCCAACCGCCACATCATGAAGATTCGCTGATCGACCACATCGCGGATGCGCATATCGAGCGGCTTCCCTCCGCCATGTCCCGCGGATCGGTCGACCCACAGGAGAATGGGGTCTCTCTCTGGATCGCCCTTTGTGGCTTCTCGTAAGAGTGGCACCATCTTCATAGCGTGAAGGGCATGGACCCGTGTGTCGTTCTCGCCGGCGGTGATCAGAGTCGCGGGATAGGCAGTCCCCTCCTTCACGTTGTGATACGGTGAATACTCTTTCAAGAACCGATACTGATCGGCTGCACTGCTTGTTCCGTATTCGGGAACCCAATACTTGGCCATCAGAAAATGCTCGTACCGCAACATGTCCAGCAGCGGTACCGCCGAGATCGCCGCCCCATAGAGTTCGGGTCGTTGGGTGATCGCCGCGCCCACCAGAAGTCCGCCATTTGAACCGCCGCTAATACCAAGGTGTTTTGGATCAGTGTATTGGTGTTCGATGAGCCACTCTGCCGCCGCGATGAAATCATCGAAAACATTCTGCTTCCTGTCCAACATCCCAGCGCGGTGCCACTCCTCGCCGTATTCCCCGCCTCCGCGAAGGTTAGCCGAGACATAAACCCCGCCTGCCTCGTACCACGGGAACAGAGTCGCACTGAAATAAGGGGTCAAAGAGATGTCGAACCCACCATATCCATTGAGGATCGTGGGATTCTTTCCGTTCAATTCGAGTCCTTTCTTGTGGACAATGAACATCGGAAACTTGGTTCCATCCTTGGAGTTCACAAAAACCTGTTTTACTTCGACGATCGAGGGGTCGACCGGGACATCCGGGCGCTCCCAGAGTTCGCGCTTGTCGGTCTCCAAGTCGATGTGATAGATGCTCAATGGCTCGTTAAAACTCGAGAAGGCGAGGAATGCCTCCGTTCGATCGTCATGAGTCACCACCCCCGCGGAGCCGATCCCCGGAAGTGGCACCTCACCCAAGGAGTTTCCATCCATGCCGAATTTCTCCAGTCGAGTGGTAGCGTCTTTTAGGTAATCGCCGACCAATATGCCACGCGCCAAGGTGATGTCCTGGAGGACAGAGTCCTTCCTTTCGGGGATGATCTCCTCCCACTCTTCTCGACCGGGAGAATGAAGGTTTACCCTGGCGACACGCGCATTGGGCGCCTCGAAGGTGGTATGCAACACGAAGTCATCGCCGGAGAAGAGTCCAAAACTTTTTGCTTTCTCTCCTACCAGCAGATCAGTTTTCAAAAACTCACCGCTACGGAACCAACGATCCATATCGACCACCCAAAGATCGTTGGAGTCGGTGCCGGTCCAATAGGAGAGGACCATCCATCGGCCATCCCTACTGAACGAGGCGGAGGGCCCCCAAGTCGTGGCGAGCGGACCCTCTTTGTATTGTTCAAACAGAACCTTGTCTTGCCGATGGTGGGTCCCCAATTTGTGGAAATTGATTTGCGCCGAGTAGGGGTTGTCGAGATCCTCCAGGCGGCGATAGAAGAATCCCGTGGAGTCTTCGAGCCAGTTGACGCTCCCGACTTTGCCGGGGATTTCTTCCGCCAACCACTCGCGGGTGTCGACCTCCATCACATAAAGGACCGAGTTTTCGTCGCCCGCCTTCGACATTCCGAACGCCAACAGGGTTCCCTCCTCGTTGGGGGCCTTCCAATCGAGGGAGGTCAGCCCCTCCGGGTCGACATCGACAGGATCGATCAGGACCTGCTCCTCCCCTCGGACACCCTCACGGAAATACAAAATCGGCTGCGCCTGTTTCCCTTCGCGTTTGGAATAAAAATAACGGTTGGCCCGCATGGTAGGCGCGCCGATGCTGCCGACTTCCATCAGTTCGCGAATGCGCGCTTCCAGAGTTTCGCGGGCGGGAAGGGAATCGAGGATCATTCGAGTGTGCTCGTTCTGCGCGTCGATCCATTCCGAAACCTCCATGTTAAGATCCTCGCTCGCCTCCTCAATTTCGGGTGCATCGCTCCCTTCGAGCCAACGATACGGGTCGATTACCTCCTCGCCGTGGTAGATGTCGGTCACAGGTGATTTCCGAGTGGGCGGTGCTTCTCCGAAAGAGTGGGTGGTCAAGGCAAGTGACATGATTCCAAAGAAAATCCTCTTCAATTCATTTCTCCCGCAATGCGAAAATCGGTCCAGGCCGCTTCAGCAGCCTCCGCTCCCGAAGCGGCGCGCCTTCAGGCTGGAGCGGGCGTTGACCCTATCAT
Source organism: Candidatus Omnitrophota bacterium (assembly GCA_029261095.1). GTDB lineage: Bacteria > Hinthialibacterota > Hinthialibacteria > OLB16 > OLB16 > JACKFH01. The sequence continues at coordinate 3,181 of JAJDBZ010000466.1, forward strand.
AGAACTCATTTTGTTTCCTCCAACAGTCGCCCCCTTTAACAACTCATCACACTCCCCTTTAATCCCTTCCATCGATTCAATCGAAGGAGAACCCACATGATCCCGCACAGAAAGATCTACCAACTACTCTTGCTTCCCCTCATCATTTCGACCGCATTCTCGGAACCCTTTTCCTTTCTCGCGGTTGGAGATATTCCATACAATCCAACTCAAACAGCTGAGTTCACCCAGTCGTTAGACCAGATGGGCAGTGTCGATGCAAGGTTTGTGATCCATGTCGGCGATATCAAGGCACGAGTCGAGCCTTGCGAAGACTGGCTCTACCAGGAGCGCGCGGATCTCTATAACCGTTGCGCTCATCCCTTTGTGGTCTTGGTGGGCGACAACGAATTCAATGATTGCCCGGAGCCGATGGCTGCGCTACAACTGTTTAGAAACTATTTCGCCCAGGGGGAAGAGAGTCTGGGTCAGCGCAGGATCAAACTCGAAAGACAAACAACCCACCCTTACCCTGAACAGGTTCGTTGGTTCGAAGAGGGCGTCGCCTTTGTCGGATTAAATGTGGTGGGCAGCGCCAACCAACGAGATGTGACCGAGGAGTGGGAGGCGAGAACCGAGGCGGGTATTTCGTGGCTTAAGGAAACTTTTGCCCAGGCAAAGGAGAAAAAGTCGGCCGCGGTCGTCGTCGCTTTTCATGCCAATCCTCTCGGCGGACAAAAGCGCCGAACCTTTTCTAAGCCTTATGCTCCCATGATGGATGCACTTCTCTCGGAAGCTGACCAGTTTGAAAAACCGGTCTTGTTCATTCATGGAGACTCGCATTATTTCCGTTGGGATATACCGTTTCCTTCGGTGAAGAGGGCGGGTGTCATGACCAATCTCTCACGACTGGAAGTCTTTGGATCTCCGAATCCACATTGGGTCGAGGTACAAGTCGACCCGTCATCTCCACAGGTTTTCTCAGTCACCCCTCATTATCTGGCCCAATAGCACCCTGGGGAGGTGGTGAGTTTTCCTCAAGGTTGACATCAGTCGGGGATCTCCGCATATTCCGTCCATACAGTAAAAACAGAATTTACTGTAGGATGAGATTGATGAACGACCTATCACCTGTCAAAAAGAATTTTGTATTGCATTGGGGAGAGCTGGGCGCACGGTGGGGGATCAGCCGCACGATGGCTCAAATCCATGCCTTGCTCTATATCTCGACCAAACCACTCTGCCACGAGGAGATCGCTGACACTTTGAATGTTGCGAGATCGAATGTCAGCACGAGTATCCGCGAACTCAAGAGCTGGGGAATTGTCAAGGTCGTTCATGTCATGGAAGACCGCCGCGATCACTATGAGGCGATCAAGGATGGTTGGGAAATGTTGCGGATCATTCTCGGTGAGAGAATGCACCGGGAAGTTCAACCGACCCTCGAGATTCTACGCAATTGCGTAGAGGAAGCGGAAACCTCCAAAGAGGATGATGAGGTCAAGGAACGATTCAAGAATTTGCTTGACTGCGTAGAAACCTTGAACACTGCTTATGAACAGATTCGCGAGATTCCCACCGGGGTTTTGGTGAAATTGGCGAAATTGGGGGGTAAAATTCCAATCAAACTCGGCCTCTTTTCAAAGGGGTCCTCGTAGGCATTCCGTGACCCAGTAGGATGGATTCAGGCGGGGGTACGATGAAACTTGTTTTGAGAAAAACGGTGTGGTAGCCTCTCGCACGGTTTCAATACCGGTTTCCCAGCGGGATTCAAGAACCCCCGTGGTCTTCCGGAATGGTTCCCTGTTTACAATTTCAGTAAATTCTGTTAAGACAGAAACAACGAACGGGACTCCTTATAGGGAGTCATTTTGATTACTGGGCGGAAAATTGGAAAAACAAGAACTTATTTTCCCGAAGTGGGCCGACCAAGTCGGGAAAGTGATTACCGCGATCGCGGGAATCGCGGCTTTGTATGTAGTCTCTATGGCGATCGGAATCGCCCACCCGAATACTCAAAGGGTAGGGTATGCTCCCACTCAGCCAGTCCCTTATAGTCATGCACTCCACGTTGGACAACTTGGTATGGACTGCCGGTACTGCCACAACACCGTCGAGGAATCGAAGCATTCCTCCATTCCACCCACCCAGACTTGTGTGAATTGCCACGCAAAAATCAAAGTAGACAGCAACAAACTCGAACCCGTTCGCGATAGCTTCGAATCGGGTACCTCTGTCGATTGGGTTCGGGTCCACGACCTCCCAGATTTTGTCTATTTCAACCATAGCGCCCATGTCAATCGCGGTATTGGTTGTGTCTCCTGCCACGGGCGGGTCGACAAAATGGAGGTGGTTCGGCAAGACCAACCTCTCACCATGGGCTGGTGCCTCGATTGTCACCGCGCTCCCGAGAATCACCTAAGACCTCTGGATAAGGTCACTGATTTGTCTTGGGAGCCGGAAGAAGATCAACTCGTGCTCGGAAAAAAACTTCTTGAAGAAAATCATATTAGAAATCTCACGGATTGCTCCACATGCCATCGATAGACCAAGAATCACAACCGACCGAGGGTCGCACGTACTGGCAGAGCCTGGCGGAACTGAGCGGTTCCCAAGACTACCAGGATTTTATCCAGGGTGAATTCCCGGAAGGGGTCGATCTGC
>JAJDBZ010000467.1 GCA_029261095.1 Candidatus Omnitrophota bacterium
CCTGATCTGAGTCCTCATCTCATTGAGATTCTTCCCAAGTTCGCCGATCTCATCTTTCGATCTAATCCTGATTTCGGTGTCGAGGTCCCCGCGAGAAATCTGTTGAGCTGAGGCGGAAAGACTTCGAATGGGACCTGTAATCTTGTCGGACATCCAATAACCCACCAATAGTGCAACGATGAGAAAAACAAATGATATGGTCCCCACCGATCTGGAAATTTCTCGCGTCCGATACTCAACTCCCTTTGCCATTAAACCAGCGGTCACGACGCTTCGGTTGATCGAATCCGAAAGGGCCTGGACCAACTCCGACTCTTCCAGGAAAGTCTCTTTGTGCGCGAGTATACAGATGACAATGTTGTTCTGGATCGCGGGTTCCTTAAACACGAAAGAGTCGGGATGCAAGTTTTCATCAAATGCTCGGCCGATCGATTCTTTATTCGGAGCGGCCACAACCAGTCCCTCATTGCTCAAGAACAGAATTTGGACTCCATCAGAGAATTCCTTGAGGATAGAATGGCAAAAGTCTTCGAGCGGAACTGACACCTGGATATACCCTTCAAGTTCCCCCTCCGATTTCGAGTATCGGTTATTCTTGAAGCGAAGGGGTATTGAAAGACTCAGGACGGGTACCGGTGATTCCAAACTGAAGTCGGAATCGAAATAAAGAGCCGAGTTGACTGCATTGATTAGGGCTTTTTCCCGTTTTCGAAACCACCTCGTTTTCGATTCATCAGTATCTCTATTTGGAAGAAACTCCTGATCGAAATCCTGATCACCCTCTGGGGGTACTCTTTTCCGGGCAAACCGGAGCAATTCTTTACCTTGGTTGTCGACCACACAGATCTTGGCGAGTGAGTGGCGTTCGATTAAATCGTCCAGTATGGGTGTAAGTTGGACTTCAATCAGTGACCGAGAGGATTCCTGAGAGTGGAGATACGATTCAAGAAGGGTCAGGTTGGCGAGTGACTCCAGGATGCGAACCAAGAACTCATGTGATATTTCAAGGTTTTCCCGAAGGGTTCTCCCGAGAATCTCATACTCTTTCCGGGTTTCCATTTCAATGAGATTCTTGATTTCGGAGAGCGAAGAGTCGGCGGTCTTCTTCACCTGATCAACCTGTTGAGAGACTTGATGAGATTGATCGCGAACAGAACGGTTCGCGCTGTATCCAAGGTAGCCCATCACGAATACCGGTAGAACACACAGTGGAAGCGCGAACGCAAGTATTTTAGTCTTGATGCTCATTCTATCGAGATACCTTACTCAATGACCCGCTTCCACAACCGATTCCATTCCGCGACATCGGTCCCCCAATTAAACTCAAGTTTGGCCATCGTTTCCGAGGCGGGATAAATCGAGGGATTAGACAAAATGTTGGGATACTTTTCTTTCATGATCTTCTGAGCGGCTTGGTTGGGACAGATATATCGACAATAAGCGGCGTTGGAGGCATGAACCTCGGGATCGAGGATGTGATTGAGGAATTTGTAGGCAAGGTCTTGTTGTTGTGAGTCCTTCAACACCACCCAACTATCCATAAAAATGGTGCCTCCCTCCGACGGAATCGTGTATGCGATATTTCCATTCGGGTCTTCGTCAACCGCGGCAAGAGCATCGCCGGAGTACAGGACAGTCATTGCCATTTCTCCTGAGAGCAGCTTTTCCTGAATCTCTTCGATGTCCGAGGTGACGAAGGCTAGAAATCCTTTTCGCTTCAGTTGGCGAATACTCCGGGCAGCATCCCGCAAGAGATCCGATGCATCTTCGTTTATGGAACAGCCGTTGTTCTTGAGTGCGGCGCAGATCATTGTTTCGGCTGAATTGAGAGCGCCCATCTTTGAGTGGAGGCAGCTCGGTGGGTCGAAGTATTGTCGCCAGGTGGTGACCTTCTCTCCCAATATGTCCTCCCGATAAACAATCCCCTCCGTTCCTACAAGGAAAGGGATGAAGAAGCGGCCCTCGGGATCGAATTCAGCGGTCGACATCTTTGGGATAAGATGGGCTTTGTTGGGAACCTGTTCGCCAGAGATAGGACTCAGCTTGTCTCCCTCGATGAACAGTTTGAGGTCACTCATCGACATACAGACCACATCGAAAAAGCCGGGCTGACCGAAAATCTTTTCTCGCATCAATGCCTCATCTTCGTATTCATAATACTCGATTTCGCAGGGGTGCTTTTCAACGAAAGATGAAAGAGTGGGCGATCTTTTGACTATCGGTTCGCTTTCATCAATTGAAGCGTCAATCTCGATGTACTCCGACCAATTAAAAATACGCAAAACGGGGAGTTCCGAAGTCGATTGGGACGGTTGTACACAGAGCACAAATATCCCGATCAAAGGGTATAGCCAGACTGGTCTGCTCCTGGTGATCGACCACATGCTGAAACTCCTTAGGAATGGCCTTTTAGATGGTCTATCCCATCTAATATCACTATTACATTTATTACATGAAAAATCAAATAAATGAATAATGCCTGATTACGACTTGCGGTAGAGAGAGATTAACCCAGAAATCTCCTGTTTTCTGTGAAAATAGATGAAAATCCATAGATGGGATTCCCTGGACCATCGATGAGTAATCCGCTTTATCGAGGGGCCAGACGGCCAGGTGAGTGGTTTGCCCGACCTCGAGCGGGGGGATGGGGGAATCTTATTCGGAGCAACTCAATGAGGCATTCAAGGCGACTTCTGGTCCATTGAAACCTAACCACTCACCCGAAATGCGTAGAGTTTGGCGTTTCGAATGGTGAATCGAATCTGGATGGGGCGATCTTGAAACGATTCAGAGGCTTCCTTCCACTCAACCGGGATGGCGGTCCCGGAACCCTTGATCGGCTTTGACTCGGCCAATATTTCACCCTTTTCACTGTGAACGCTGAGCAGGATTTCGCCGAATTCAGATTCAGCATTCAAGGCAACTCGATCCGAATCCAGCACGACAGGTTTCGTCAATAGGGTTCCACCCTGGTAGGAGGCTTCGAGTGATGCGAAACGGTCTTTTAGAATGGATCCGAACCCTACCCCTCCAAACCGTTCTCCTTTGTCAGGACCGTCATAGGGACTGTGCCTGTAGGAACGTCCGCCGTAATAAAACCTGAGTTCATCTCCAACCACAATCGGCGGGTTGTTAGCGGGCGATTGATTGAACCGGTCCCATTCTCCGATTCCCCCGACAGGGATGAAAGGGGATCGATCCGAGAGACGTTCGAAGTGAACCCCATCCCTGCTGACTCCAAGTTGAACATCGAGATGGCATTCATCGGGCTGATTGTAAAACATCTGAACCAGGGCGATGTAGATTCCCTCGTAAGGAAAGACATTCATCCCATAGATCTCGGCGCCCGGCGGGTCCTGGCTATCGACACTCATCACCCTCGGCGCTTCCCCGGGAAGACTCGGTGGCCATTCGATCAAATCCTCGTTCTCGGCGCGCGCGACAGCCCTTCCCCAGAAATGTTTGTCGGCCCATTCATTGTCCCAAGTCTCCAGCAGATCCGAGTCGAGGTGTTTGGTCCGGCCGTACACCACATATTTTTTCTTGACCGGGTCCCACATGAGGTGGGTGGCGCCATCGCAGATGGCTTCGGTGGCGAAGTCGAACCCCTCGTTCCAGTGAATGCCATCGGGGCTGGTGGCGATCCCAAGGCCGCGACGCTGACCGCGATGGAACGGGTCTTCCCGCGGGCCCTCGTAGTTGCGATGAATACAGAGGACACCCATCTTGTATCGACGGTTGGGATCGGTTTCGGAGGGGTCTTTGAAGACGCCAAACAGCTCATAGAAATACTCGAACGGGTTGGCTTTAGTTTGAGGAGCGTTCCGATCGATGACGATGTTGGTCTTCTTCCCCTCGTGTTCGACCAGATCAAGATCGGGCTTGGTCCAGTGGATCCCGTCGCTGCTTTCGGCGTAGCTGACACCGGGCTGGCCGTAATACCACATCTGGAATTTGTCGCCATCGCGAATGACCGAGCCATAGACGATGGTGTAGATTCCCTCCCAAGGTTCGGTCGGTTGGAGGACCGGGTTCTCAGGATGCTTTGATATGGGGTTGACCCGACGAGTGAGGCCCTCCATCTCTTCAATGAGAAAGTCATCGAGGAAGAGTTGTGTCTGGTTTCCGATGTGGATCGGTTTCGGTTCGGATTGAGCGAGAGCATCGGCCCGAGGAAAGTCCTCCAGGAAACGTGAGACTAGGGCGGCCTCATCGTTCTCCATGGCGTAGATGCGGACGGTCCACTCCCATTCGCCGCCAGAGTTCTTTTCCCAACTCGCGTTATTGTGCATGCAATCGTGCCAGGCCTGGCTGATGGTGTTGAGGGAACCGTTGCCCATCGCGGTGAGGTATTTCCCATCTTTTGAGACCGCGCCCATCAGGGGGTATCGGTATCGGTCGGGGCTATATGCCGCCCAGCTCTTGGTTCCGGCTTCGAGCACAGGACCCGCGAGGGAGGAATACATCTGGACCCAGGGAGGGTTGTTCTCCTTGTCAGTCTCGGGTCGAACCGGGATGGGCAAACGTTTGGTTTCATGAAGGAATTTCCTCCCGGTATCATCGATGATGAAACAGCGTTTCGCGAATTCGGGATACTCTTCGGGTTGGCTTTTGAAATTTTCACTCCTTCGGAGTTGCCAGCAGATGTTGAGACCCGGAGGGTTTTGGACTTCTTCGGATACATCGGCGTCTTTGGAAGTCAGGGTGGATCGGATTTCGACCTCCCCTTCCTCAGGAGTGGCGACAGTGTCGATCCAGTGATCCTGCCCTTCCCAAGTGTGACGCATCCGCACCGATCCATCGGCTAGATCCTCGGCGCTCTCGAATTCAATCCCACCGGATTCGAAACACCAGAGGTCGCAGATAAGCCCCGGCACGTTGGGGAACTCAATGGCGAGGTAAGTGAAATGCTGCCCCCATTCATCTTTTTCGTAGACTTCGAGGGTGGGGGTGTTTGCTGAGTTGGGATTGGTGGCTCGGACCACAATCGAGCGGTCATCCGCCAATGAGGGGATGGCCAATATGAGACAAAAGAAGCAGAACATTCGGATCATGGGTAAGTCCTCCAATGTGGGGCCATCTTAGGATTGGAAGTCGGAGACCGTCCAGGGTGGACTTGGAGAAGATAGGGCGAAGCCTTGACCAGGAAGACCCAGTAGGTTATATTGCAATATGACCATGAAGACAAAGAGCCCCTCCTTTTATGAACGACGCGCGGCCATCGCCAAAGCCTTGGGCCACCCCAGCCGGTTGATGATTGTGGATGCCCTCCAGGAAAAGGAGATTTGTGTCTGCGAATTGACCGACCTTGTGGGGGCCGATCAGTCGACCGTTTCCCGGCATCTCTCGGTGCTTAAGAACGCCGGACTGGTGGACACCCGCAAGGAGGGACCCATGATTTTCTACCGGTTGCGGGTGAAATGCCTGGAAGGCTTTTTCATGTGCATCGAGAATGTGTTGAGAGAAAACCTGGAACGCGAGGAAGCCTTGGTGGGGGGATAGAGGGTCTTTTTTTTCGGTATATATATTGCCATTTGGCCATAATGCAAAGGAGTGAATCATGAACAAAGAACTCAGAATCTTCGGTTGGTTCGCGGCCATTTTCCTCGCGGCCTACTACCTCCCATTATCCAGCCCCAAAGTCACCAACTCTATCCTGGAAGCTTTCAAGATGCTCCAATGGTACGCGCGAAACCATACTCTCGCCTGTGTCGTTCCCGCCCTGTTCATCGCCGGAGCCATCGTCACTTTCCTTTCTCAAGAAGCGGTCCTTCGCCACCTCGGTCCCAAGGCGAAAAAGGCCGAAGCTTATTCCGTGGCATCGGTGTCGGGTACAGTCCTCGCGGTCTGCTCGTGCAGCGTTCTTCCGATGTTCGCGGGGATCTATCGAGTGGGCGCGGGCCTCGGCCCCGCCTCGGCGTTTCTCTACTCGGGTCCAGCCCTCAACATCCTCGCGATCTTCCTTACCGCTCGTGTCCTTGGGTTCCAAATCGGCTTAGCCCGCGCGGTTGGCGCCATTGTCTTCGCGGTCATTATCGGACTGTTGATGGAACGATTCTTCAAGCGAGATGAGGTCGCACGAAACAACGCGGCGATGCAATTGCCCGAACCGCCTCCCGCGCGAAGAGCGATGTGGAAGAACCTCACATTTTTTGTGGCCATGATCGCCTTCCTTATCTTCAGCGATTGGTACAATCCTGGAAACGTGGTGGTGACGACCACCAGCGGGCAGACCCTTCACGCGGTCCAGCTTCAAGAGACACGAGACGCGATCCTCTTCCAAATCGAGGAGGCGGTGGCGGGATACTCGGTGGGCCAAAAGATCACATTGGCGAAGCCTGAGATTCAATCCGTGGACGACGCGAAAACCTGGGTTCTGGCGATTTATCACATTCGGTGGTGGCTCGCTGGACTGATGGGGCTGGTCGTTCTGCTCATGACCTGGAGTTGGTTCGACCGGGCCGAGATCGGTGAATGGATGCACAACACTTGGGACTTCGCGAAACTCCTCATTCCCCTCCTTTACGGCGGTGTCTTCCTGGTCGGATTCATCGGCGCACTCCTCCCGGATGAGCAGATCGCGGCATGGGTGGGGGACAACAGCCTGCTCTCCAACCTCGTCGCCTCGGTCGTGGGATGCCTCTTCTATTTCGCCACCCTGACAGAAATCCCGATCCTGCAAGCGCTGTTGGAACGGGGCATGGCTCAGGGTCCGGCGTTGGCGCTGCTGCTCGCGGGGCCAGCGCTTTCGCTGCCCAGTCTGTTTGTCATTCACTCGATTATCGGATTCAAAAAGACCGCCGTTTTCAGCCTACTGGTGGTGGTTATGGCGACCCTTACCGGGATGGCCTACGGCGCTTTGGTTTAGAAAAAAAAGAAAAAGGAGATCGACATGCTGAAAATCGAAATCTTGGGAACCGGTTGCGCGAAGTGTCATGCCCTTGAGGCGAACGCAATGACTGCCGCCGATGAATTGGGTTGCGAGTATGACCTCGAAAAGGTGACCTCCATCGATGAAATCACCGGTCGCGGAGTGATGATGACCCCGGCCCTGGTCGTGAATGGGGAAGTCAAACTTCAAGGACGGGTGGCGACCCCGGAGCAGATCCGCTCGATTCTGGAGTCCGTCGTTGCAACTTGATGGAGGAGTGAATTTGATCTCCGCCACAATTTTTACTGGGTGTCATTCCGAGTGGTGAGCGGGGTGTCCGCTGATGAGTGAAAGGAAACGATGCGGCTCCGATGAAGATCGCGCCGGGTTCGAAACCCGGCGCTAACCATACAAAGTCCGCTAAAGGGACTCCACCAAGTCAGTCCCGAAAGGGACTTCGTATGGCTAGCCCTGGAATTTATTCCTGGGCGGCCCGAGATCGTGTCATTCCGACGTTAGGAGGAATCTGGTGGGTGGAGTTCGCTTGATCAGAAACCGAACACCAACAGGGAGGAGTCGACTCTCCCTTCCGAATGGAGTCCAGGGATTAAGTGGCCATCTCCGATCAGATTCCTCCTAACGTCGGAATGACACGGAGGGGAGT
>JAJDBZ010000468.1 GCA_029261095.1 Candidatus Omnitrophota bacterium
CTGCTCGGTGAGGTCTCCTAGGATTTCACTCAGGATGCTCACATCGACGATGCTTCCAATAGTCAGGACTGGCGCTTCTAAGTTCGAGGTGACAAACAGACCGTTGAGCGTACGACTAGCCGTTCTTTGCGAAGCGGTGAATGCGATCACTCCCTGGTCGTTAAAAGAGAGGCCATCCAGTCCAAACGAGTTGATCGTTCCTTCGGGATCGTCGTTTATCCCCAACACGACCGGATCGATATTTCCAGTCAAGTCGACTTTATAAATTCCGTTTTGCTGGTTGCCCACCTTGCGGCCGAAGAAAGCGACTTCGTTGTTGTTGTTCAAGGAAACATGATTGAAATTGAGGAGAGTTTGAAAATCATCCTCCTCGGAACTGACCAATGTTTGCATCGAGTTGTTTTCCGGATCGAATCTCGCGATATTCTGGCTGACCGTCACATTGCTTTCTTTTTGGTTGACACCGACCACGATGACTCGACTGTCATTAATATTGGTGGAGGGATGGTTGATTTCCATAGAGGGGTTCACTCGAGTGAACTCGCAAAGCAATTCCGTACATTGCGGGGGCGGAGTTCCGAACCGCATGTTGAGAATGAAGGGACGAAATCCGAAAATGACATCCCCCATATTGTTGATACGCGCGTTGCCGCTATCGCCGAAAAAGGGATCGGCGCCGGGAGGCGGATCGATATTGTCGATAATGGTGTCTCCACCTAGCCCGCCCGAAAGGTCAGGATTGTCACCGTCGAAAACCCCCGAAGCCATGTTTTGTTGGAGTAGTGCGCTGAAAACGATCCGGCCTGAAGAGTTGATGCTCGGTTCCGAAAGGATGAGCTGAAAGGTTCCATTGGTCTCGGCGACTGTTTCGATCCCGCCACCGGGAGGGATGTGGTAGATTCCTGTGGTCCCGTCGTCTTTGATTCCATTAAACGCCACCACCCCATTGTCGTTGATCACTGGAGAGAGAATGGTGGCAAACTCGCCGCTGGTGTCGACCAGGACCGTGTTCGATTGGCCAATGTTTGCCGTAAGCAGAATCAAGATTCCGATGAAAAGTCGGATGGTCAGTTTTCGTCGCATGTTATTCCTCCACGATTCGATGCCAATTCCGCATCACTTCCAGCAGGTCGCTGGCGTTTATAATTTTGTCTCCATTGATATCAGTATTCGGATTGATCGCAGTCGGCCTCGGTGTCGGCTCTCCACTCTCCGGCTGAGCGTCGTTTAGTGCTTTGAACATCAACATTCCGTTCTCTTCCATCACATCGAATTGAAAGCCTGGAGCCACGCCCTCGTAGGTGAACGCCAAGGTCCCGACAGTGAGTGGGCCTTCCACCATGAAGAAGGGAATTTCTTCATCGGTCTTCGGAAGGAATCCGTCTTGGAAGACGAAATGGATGGTGGCGCTTTGGATGTCTGCCTCGCCGGTGACTTCGATGATACCGACTTCTCCAGAGCCAAGGCCGGAGGCAGCGACTTCAAGAGTTCCGCTGGTCATGACGAAATCTCCGTCTATTAGAAGAGAAACGTCCTCCGTAGCCTGTTTGGGGGGAGCGTCGACGATGACGCCACTGGAGACTGTGCCTCCGTCGTTGGTGAATCGGGTATGAGCGCGGAGGACGCTTCCGCCGCTTCCGACGACGCTGCTTCCGGACCTGAGGAACACCTGGTCGCCGACCAGGAAGGCTCGATCCGAAGTGGACCCGGTCATGAAGACCTCGGCCCTACCAGGAGTGGCGCCCGCCGCTGGGTTCTCCTCGCCGATTTGAACCTCGCCTGTGGCCTGGAGGATTCCCCCGTACTCAACCGAAACGGTGGCATTTCCTCCGCTATTCGTTCCGAATGAAAAGGAATTCCCGAATAAGCGCCCATAGTCCTGGACATGGAGTATCCCCCTCCCAAAAGTCCCCAGGGAGAGTCGGTCGGTTAAGACCTGAGAGTAGACATTACCGCTACCTGAGTTGACCCTTTCCCGGATCGTCAACTGACCGAACCCGGTGTCCTCGGTGACGCCACCGATAGACAGGACACCGCCTATTACAGACCCGGCCCCCCCTGTAACGCTCATGTGGGCGTCCCCTTCAAACCCGACAAACACACTACCGAATGTGGTGAACAGTGTTTCGAGGCCATTGATAGTGACATCGCCAACAGATCCTTCTCTAAACGCCAAGAGGAGATCGTCATCGGCACCCGCTTGGAGTGTTCCCCTGGATAAGGTCAAGGTTCCATCGCCTTCGTCGCCGACACGGACTTCTCCGCCGAAGGTCCACTCGGCGACTCCACCATCGCCTTTGAGTTCGACGTTCCCCACCGATCCGAACAGCTCACCAATCGTTGTCGTGGCCGTTTCGACCTGAGCGTCATCCACAATCAGCGTTCCTTTCCCGAAATAGCCCACACTGGTTCTATCAGCGGTCAGTTCAATCTCGCTGGAGGATTGTGAATCGAGGACTTCAACTCTCCCTTCGCTTTGCGCATTCTCGCCAACGCGAAGTTCGTCAGTGATCACTCGGCCTTGACCTGTTGAGCCGATTTCCAATATTCCCATCCCCGATTCGCCCACGGTGAGTCGTCGGGAGCAGTTCAAAATACCATCATCGAGAATTCCTATATTCCCGCTGGTCCCCGTTTCTGCGGCTATCGATGTGAAACCCGCGTTCAACTGATGACCAATCAGGGCAAGCGAACCTACCTCACCGGTTTGGCGCGAAACCACAAGCGCAGGTTCCGTTTCGGTCCCTTCGCCGAGAGTGTAGGTTCCGTTGAGGAATCGAACGTTCTCCGTAATGATTGCGCGGTCCGAGATCTCCGATCCGAACGTCACATCGACCGGTGAGACGTCGCTCTCATGAAACCTCGCGATGTTTCCACCGGTGGGGACCTCTTTGGGTTCCCAGTTCTCCGTGTCTCCGAAAGTTCCGTCGCCGCCGACCCATACAACCGTTGAGGCTTCAGATGCGGTGATGGTCACATTGGCATTCAACTGTCCAGAAGTGACAGCGGTTCCACCCACCTGCTTTCGGTTTTCCGGCCTGGGGATGTAGGCTTCGGAACCAATATCAAATAATATTGTATAAGTGCCTGGACCCACACGAACCGTTTTGTCGATATCCCCGCTTGTGGTTCCCCCGGGAGATTCAAATCTCTCCTGAAAATTATGATCCTGGGGATTGCCTTGGAGACCAACATAAGAGAGAGAGAACGCCTCCCCACCGCCAGCGACCGCCTCACCCCCACCGGTGAAGACAAGCGTCGCCAAACCTTCGTCGACTTTAAAAAAGATCCTCAAGGTGGCGTCAAACTCTCCCAACGGTTCGTCATCATTGTTAGGATTATCAGTAGCATCCGAACTTCCGGTCGCATTGAAAGATGCGGTGAGAGTCGAGGTCTCATCATCGAAAGTCACCGATGCGCTGTACACAATCATGGCCGAGGCCGTGTCCCCACCCTGTGACGCGGAGGCGCTCCCCGAATTGCTTGACATGTAGTGAGCCAGCCCCGTCCTGATGTTGAAACCATTTCCCTCAAAGGTGCTATCGTCGATCGCCGAGGCGGATGCGTCGTAGGAGAGAGAATACTGAGTGGGGTAAAATGGAGTCCCGAACGGGTTCTCGCTTTGAGATTGTGCGATTGGGGAAATAATGATCAGAGTTACAATTGATAGAAGTACCTTGCGTCCGGACATGAAGGGTCCTCTTTCCTAAAGGAGTATGATGCAAACCGATTGCATCCCGATTGATGAGTCGAACCAAAGATGTTGGGGGTTAAGGTTAAACGCAAACCAACATAAATCAACTAAAAGTTCGTGAATTTCAGGCTGAATCCTGCGCTTTCAGACCTTTACCAAGGAAAAATCTGGTAATCTAGGACCGGAGGGAATCAAAGATCCTTTCGAGTCAAAGGTGGCCCATCAATTCTAGGACAACTCTACTTCCAATGAGGAAACCATAGCCAACCCCATTCACCTGGTTCCATCGCCCTTGGCGGAGATTTCGGAAATGCCATCGATTCGTTGGGGTGGGTGAAATTCGTGTGAGCATCGATTACTCTCGTTACTTTAAGATGATGTGAAACCAAATGCAGAGTGGGTTACTACCAGGGTTGATGGAAGGGTGTCTAATGAACAAGCGGTTGTTTTTCAGAATAGGCATGCTTTTGGGATTCTTCCTCCTCCCTGTTGTGTGCATGGGAGGAATTTCTCCCCACGTATTTCACCTCGATAATCGAATAGCGGTCCATATCCACGATGGAGATAGAGCAGTCCTTGCACCTAACTCCGAGAATGGGTATTTCATGGTTTACCAGCCTGATGCAGAGACCTCCGTCGCTTACAATTCCGTGGAGGAGACGGATGAACGACTCATCCTTTCGGGAGGGATCTCTCGGAATCTCCAGTTTAGCGAGAGTTTTAAGACCCTGACCCCGGGTCTCTTGGAACGCACCGTTACTGTGACTGCTGATTCCGATGAGCGTTATTATGTCGACTTCGGATGGAAGACCGGGAAGGAAGGAACATACCATTCCTTTCAATCAGTCGAGAACGAATCACAGTCCTATTCCCCTGGTTGTTCGGGTCCGGAGTTTGTCGATCGCTCCAGTCAAACTTTTCCCTTTGTGGGGGTTCGCGAGCGGGATACCCTTTACGGAATCATTGGCGATTCGCCGGGTCATTGGGAGAATCGAAGTTTCCTCCGATTTGATTTGGAGGGACGCACCCTCTCGATTGCCAATGGCGACGGTTCAGCTAGGCGGACACTTCTTTTCCCCCACGAACTAGACGCTACAAGCGTCTACCGAGGTGAGTTCGATGGTTGGCAACATATCGAACGAGGTGAGACTCAATCCTGGACCACTTGGATTTTTTCATCAACTGTCCGGTCGCACTACGATGTCCAACTCGCGGCGCATCTCGCGCTCGCCAACGCAAAAGGGTTCAACCATTCAGGTTTGGAGGCCATTCTCCGGAACACCTCTTACCTCCTCCTCCGACGAAATCTGTTGCGACCGGAGAGCGACTTCATTTTCATCTCGGGTGTGGGTTATGGTTGGAAGCAGTGGGTGACTGACGGATTCTATATGAGTCGGGGTCTCGATGACCCAGAGATTGACGCACATTCCCATGCGGCGGCATTCTTTGAACGGATCAACTATGAAGACAATGCACAGGTCTATCTGATTTGGGCCGCTCTAGTGAAACGCGCCGGTGGCGACCTCGACATGCGCACTGTCGAAAGGGCTTACTGGTTCATCCGAGAAAACGAAGTCGACGGACTCTTCCTTCCTCCACGGCTCAAACACGACTCTCTCGCGTTCAGAACCTACATGGATGTACTCGAATACGAAGATGGCGACGCCCCTTCCTCGAACCAAGGGTTTCATTGCGGCGCGCTCATGGCGGCCCGGGAGTTGGGTTTCGAGGTGACCGATGAGGATATTGAAAAGGCCAAAGCGGGTTATCGGCGCATGTTCAATCAAGAGGGCGGCTACATGGCGACAAGTTTGAAACAACAGCACCACATCGGCCAAGACGCACTCTATGGGGAAGTCCTCACTTATGCTGTGTTCGGAGAGAAATTGTTGCCAGACGAGATAGCGAAGAAACACCTGGAAACAACCTACCGCGTCCAGTCCCCATTCGGAATGCGTGTTATTTCCAAAGCGAACGGAGACCTGATCGAAGGTCATGGCGGTTCCTACACATTCGGGGGATCATGGTTCTTGATTGACGGTGCCAACTATTTGGATGGACTCATCCACGGCATGGATGCGAATGATTTAGACGAGCGGCTTCTCTGGAGATTGGAGAAAGAGTTGGCTTATCTTCCTGCTTTCCACGAGTCAATCAATACGCTGACGGGGAAACCACATGGACACCATCTTTATTCCTGGAATTCTGGATACTGGTGGTTGCGGAAGGAAGTCCGTGCAAGGCTTGGAATGGAAGAAAACGATCCCTTGGGCACCCTGTTGGATGAGAAACTTGGAGTCAGCCATCGGAATGGTTTCCTTTTCCTAGACCCCGAGAAAGCGACATTACGACCGAGCTCTGATGAGTAGCGGCAAGAGAACTGGGTTGATCCACGAGGATTGTTTCATGCAAAGTTCACATTTCGATGGCGACCTATTAAACTGATCCTATGCTCAGACAGGCGTTTGTCCTTCGCTTCAGCCTTCTATTGTTAGCATCTTTCGTTCCCAACTTGGAGAAAGAGAGTCTCTCCGAGCCGGAATCAGAAACAGACGTCTCTCCACTTCTAAGGGATCTTTCATCACTTTTCGAAACCCTTGAGAGAGATCCCGCTTCTATAGGCAAAGCATCGGTATGGATCGATTCCGAAGCAGAGCGTTTGCAGTTCGAATCAGGACTCATAGACAAGGACCTGGAAAGCCTTTATTCCGAGCTCGAAATCCTCCAAGCGAGGATTGGGATCCACGAATCGCAAATACCGGATCCGGAATCATTACCCAGCCGGGTGAAGTCGATCCTTGCGGAGAACTGTTTCGCATGTCATGGGCCCGATGCAAGTCAACGCAAAGCAGGGCTCCGTTTGGATGATGGGCGCCAAGTATTCGAAGAACAAGACTCCGGGAAACCCCTCATCACACCAGGAGACCCCACTCAGAGTCTTCTCCTCCACCGTGTTCTCTCGTCCAACCCCGATGATCGCATGCCTCCCCCTGAAACGGGAAAAACCCTAACGAAGGAACAGCAAGACCTGCTTGTTCGGTGGGTCACCGAAGGTGCCAACTGGGAAGACCATTGGGCTTTTGTTACTCCTATGAAACCCACGATCCCCAAGGTGCGCGCCGAGTCATGGCCACGGAATTCGATTGACCGATTTGTCCTCTCACGGCTGGAGCATGAAGGACTGACGCCCTCGCCCGAAGCCGATCGATACACTCTCATCCGTCGAGTGTCGCAAGACCTGACGGGACTCCCGCCATCGCCGGAGGAGATCCATCTTTTTTTGAGCGATCCAGATCCCGCCGCCTACGATTTACTGGTAGATCGACTGTTGGCATCCCCCAGATATGGCGAACATATGGCTCGTTATTGGTTGGATCTGGCACGTTATGCCGATACCAATGGCCACGCTGCGGATGTGGCGCGTACCATGTGGCGGTATCGCGATTGGGTGATCAACGCGTATAACGCCAACATGCCTTTCGACCAGTTCACCATCGAACAACTCGCGGGTGATCTACTTCCCAACCCCACCCTAGATCAGCGGATTGCCACTGGGTTCAACCGTAACCATCCCATCATGGGAGAGGGCGGATCCATTTTTGAAGAATACCGCGTGGGATACGTCGTCGACCGCGTCGATACAACCGCGTCGACATGGCTTGGATTGTCGATGAAGTGTGCTCAGTGCCACGATCACAAATACGACCCGATTTCACAACGTGAGTTTTACGAGTTTTATTCATATTTCAATAACGTGACAGAAGAAGAATCGAGACTTTTCGGAACGGAACTGGATGGTAATTCGGTTCCCACCATCAAAGCACCGCTCCCATCCCAACAAGCCGAATTGGATCGGCTTGATCTCGCGCTAAAACAGGTGCGAGCGGAGATGCATCGGCCCCTCGGAAAGGTCGATGAATCTCAGAGAAATTGGGAGGTAACAGAACGCGCTGCAGTGACCGACCAATGGAGCGCTGTGAATACCGAAGTGCTGTCCGCTTCCACGATGGCCGATCAAAAACTCGATACCATTACGATACAGGGTGACACGACACTCAGTAGTATCTCTGCATTGAGAATTGAGATTATCCCTCTAGTCAAACTTAATGAATTGGACCCAGACTGTTCCCTTACTGAAGTATCGTTATTCATTTCACAGGGAGATGGCAACAACGATGAAACTCAAATCAAATTCGCCAACGCAGAATCTCTGAACATCGATCCGGACAATCTCATCAAGAATAAACCCGTTCTCTTATGGGACGAGAAATCGGAGACAGATAGTTTCAGAGCACTCCTCGCGGCCAAAGAATCCTTCGGTTTTACGAATCATACTCGCCTCCGTCTCGTCCTCCGGGGTGAGGGATTGGCGCCATTGGCAGACAATTTGCGAGTCTCGTTATCCGACGCTACCGATTTCTTGCCCGCCAAAATGGGGCCTTGGCACATCAATGGACCCTTTGTTTCCAAGGAGGGTGATCAGGTCCTAAGTCACCAACACGTGGATCCCCTCAGAATCGATCTCTCCTCCACCTATGACGATGGCAGAACCAAGTGGACGACGACCCCCGGCGGATTGCCCGACGGTAAATTGCATCGTCTGAGTGGAAAGACGTGTGCGACTTACTTTTATCGGGCCATCACCACAAGGACTCCGCGTTCTATGTCTGTTTCGTTGGACAACCGAAATGCTGTCCGAATGTGGGTCAATGGTCGTTTGGTTTTTGACAAGAAGGCTCAGCGTGGCGAAGTCGCTGCCCACGCTGCTCCAACCACCATTCACCTCCGAGAGGGGGATAACAGCGTACTCATCAAGACTGTGGATTATTACGATTTCAATCAGCATACCTTTTACTTTATGAGAACGGGTGAAGAGGTTGGACAGTGGTCCCTACTGGTTGAAGATGCTCTCCTTCAGAGTTCAATGAACCGTACCGAAGACCAGGAAGTTGCTTTGCGGAGTTACTACCGAAGCCGACACTGGAAGAGTTGGGCGGCTTTGCTCGAACGTCAACAGGACCTTGAATGGGAGCGGCATTTGGTGGAGAAGGGGATACCCACCACAATGGTCATGGAGGAGTTAGAGGAGCCCCGTCCAGTCCATATCCTAGTCCGTGGGCAATACGATCAACCCGGTGAACCTGTCAGTCCGGGTATCCCCGCCGTGCTTCATTCCTGGTCAGAACAATCGCCTCAGAATCGTTTGGGATTGGCCCAGTGGATAGTGGACCCCAAGAATCCCCTTACCGCACGTGTTACGGTGAACAGGATATGGCAACGCTATTTTGGCGCAGGCCTTGTCAGAACACCCGATGATTTTGGTGTTCAAGGGAGTCCTCCCAGCCACCCCCGCCTTCTCGACTGGCTGGCCCTCGAGTTTATCGACAACGGATGGGACCTGAAGGCCCTGCAACGCCTCATCGTCACCTCCGCAACCTACCGCCAAAGTTCTCGAATCTCTTCCGAGTTATCCGAAGTCGATCCGCAAAACATTCTTCTTGCACGAGGTCCACGTTATCGGCTGGAGGCCGAACAGATTCGAGACAATGCTCTCGCCATCAGCGGGCTCCTGGTCAAAACGCTGGGGGGACCGAGTGTGAAGCCCTATCAACCCGATGGAATTTGGAGGGATGTGGCCTATGGGGGAGGCGGCCAGCGATATACCGCCCAAGAGTTTGTGCAAGACCATGAGGATGACCTCTATCGTCGCAGCCTCTATACCTTTTGGAAACGGGCGGCAGCACCGCCAAACATGTTGCTATTCGATGCTCCTAATCGAGATGTGTGTACCGCATGGAGGGGTCAAAGCAATACACCCCTTCAATCGCTGGTATTGATGAACGATATCCAATATGTGGAGGCCGCACGCGCGGTGGCATTCCGTATATTGAATGAATCCGGATCCGGCATCGAGGAGCGGATCGCCTTTGCGAGTCAGCTTGTACTCGCACGTCCCGCGCACCCGACAGAAGAGACCGCGCTACGGGAACTGTTCGAAGCACAATACAGCGATTACCGCACGGATCCGGAGGCTGCGTTGGCTCTCCTCAAAACGGGTGAGTCAACATTCGAGTGGAGTGCTGACCCAGCCGAACACGCTGCATGGACGATGGTCGCCAGCGCCTTGATGAACACGGACGCGGCAGTCAGCCAGTTCTAAGAGTTCGGGTTTCGACAGGAATTCATATGAAACGAACGAGAGATTAGCGATGCATCCCTTACTGGAACATGGACAAATGATGACCCGTCGCCAGTTCTTCGGGCGAGCGAGTGCGGGAATTGGTGTCGCTGCACTGGGCGCTCTCCTGGGTCCGTCTTCGAGTCTTGCCAGTCCCCAATCGCTACCGAGTTTCAGAAACTCCACGCCCAAAGCCAAGAGAATCATCTACCTGTTCCAATCCGGCGGCCCGTCGCAAATGGAACTCTTCGATTACAAACCCTCTCTCCGCGATTTCCATGGAGAGGAGCTCCCACCATCCATTCGTCAGGGGCAACGTCTCACGACGATGACTTCCGACCAGACTGAGTTGCCGGTTGCGGCATCGAAGTTCAATTTCGAACGACGCGGCGAGAGCGGTATATGGCTGAGTGAATTGATTCCTCACATCGGGGAGGTTGCGGACGATCTCTGTGTGATCCGTTCCATGCACACAGAAGCCATCAACCATGATCCGGGTATGACATTCATGCAGACAGGAAGCCAACAAATGGGGCGCCCCTCATTCGGCGCCTGGATCAACTATGGGTTGGGGACCGAGAACAAAGATCTCCCAGGATTCGTAGTCCTTGTTTCCCATGGCAGTTCACGGCGACCCGCCCAACCCTTGCGCCAGAATCTCTGGGGAGCCAGTTTTCTACCTTCGGAGCACCAGGGCGTGACCCTCCGGCCGAGTGGCGACCCGGTTTTATATCTCGCCAATCCACCCGGTGTCGATGAGGAGACTCGCCGCCGAATGTTGGATGCCACCGCCAAGCTGAACC
>JAJDBZ010000469.1 GCA_029261095.1 Candidatus Omnitrophota bacterium
AGATCCTCAAGATCGACCTGGAGGACACGGGTGAGGGCCTCGCTGGTGTTCATCCCATTGGCGAATGCGGCAAGTATCTTCAGGTGGGTCTCAAACCCGAACCGGTCTGTCAGGTATTGAACGGAGTCCCCCGATTGCTGGTAGGCGGTCCAGATGGTGGTCACCGCTTCCGGACGGTGGAAGGCTCGGTCGAAATCCTCCAACCGGAAGAGATTGTTGGAATGGTACCTCTGGCTCAGTAGTCCATCCGATTGAATATTTGGATCCCATTCCTCGGCAACCGAGAGCCCCTCGGTATACCACCTTGGCAGCCGAGAATCGGATAACCCGAGTGTAAACATATGAACGAGTTCATGACGGAGGACATTTCCCCAATTATAGTCCTCGGGCTGAAAACGGTTCGGGGCTTTAACAATGAGAATTTCTCCGAAACAGACACCCGATAAACCGGTCCCAGGAAGACCAGCGATTCGAAGCGAGAAATTGTTAGGGTTCTCGTAGAACTCAACTAGAACCTTACCAGAGGGTGTGTAGGGGAACCTTTCGGAGAGTTCATCAAAACCATCTTCGAGCGCGGCAAGCGCCGCACCGCCATATACGTCCAAGGCTCCTTGAGGACATCGAATTCGAAAATGTTCCGACTCTCCTACTTCAAAACCCTGCCGTTCCTTGAACAGGTTTTTCATATTCAGAAGCCGGACATGAAATGCGTCCTTCTTGAAAGCCGCTTCCATCACATCATAAGCCGATTCTGCGGATGCTGGAGAAACGCGGGATTGAAGCATCGCTTTGGCAGCAATGGCCCGTTTGGCATTCTGCGCGGTTTCAAGGCCTATCGCATATTGATGGTCGGCATCTTTGAAAAGGTAGTTTCTTTGGAGACAGTCCGCTACCAAGAAATGGAACTGAGCGGGATTGGGAAACAGGTTCTCCACCTTCTCCAATGTCTCCTCCCACAAATCGTCCTGTTTTCTCTTAATGGCATAGGTACCCTGAATAGCCAAAAGAACCGGATGATTGGGATTGGACTCGAACCCGAGATCCAAATACCGCTCTCCCTCGTCATAGTCCATATCATAAAAATAGAGATCCGCCATGTATGCGAGAGCAAGCGGGTGGTGCGGGTTCAAGAATAGAGCCCTGTCCAACATGCGTTTCAAACTGGAAAAATTCCCGTTCTCTCGGTGCGTCGTCGCAATCCCGAGGTAGGCATCCAAAGCCTCGGTGTTGAAATTCAAAATCGAGGAATAGTATTTGATCGCCGATTCTGGATCGTATCGATCGAACCAAAGGTCTCCCTTGGCGTTGAGGACACCCTCTAGTGTTGGAGAGGCATCGAGAGCTTCCTGATAAGCCTTCTGGGCACCGTCCCATTCGTATTTTTCAACCTTCACACAGGCTCGCCCGATCCATTCGAGATCCGGAGGGGGTATGCCTTCGGTCTGATTGTAATAGTCCACAAACCATTGATAAGAATCTCTGAGGGCATCGGGATCTTCATACCATTCGCGGAGTTCAAGCAGGCGGTATCGAGCTTCTAGACTGGATTCGTTCTGCTCGGAGACACTTTTCCAAATCTCGGAGGCTTTCTCGTATTCCCCTCGATAATAATGGCAATTGCCGATGAAGGTTTGCAATTCGGGATTCTCGGAAAAATCTTGGTGGGCCAACGATTCAAACTGGGCAAAAAGATCGGGGTCACCATATCTCATCGCTAACCGGTACAAATGACCCAATGCCTGTGAATACACAGTTCTCGAAGCGTCGCTGAGATCGTTCCCTCCTGTGGTCAATCGTTCAATCACGGATTGAAGAAGGGGCAGTCCCTCCTGACCCTTACCGGTCTTAATCAGTTGATTTGCCTCCTTGAGGTCCGCCCCCAAGGAATCCGTGCAAAGGATATGAAAAAAGCCCAGGGCAGCTAGGAGAATTGTGGCAAGATTTTTTTTATGTGACATCTTGAAGAGAGATAGGTATCGTATTCCCTTTGGTTTTCTTTGATCATAGGAGGGGATAGATCCAAGTGCAACATTTTGTATAACCTACTTCTTCCAGGGTGGCGAGAGGGATGGGTGAAGATCCTTCAGTTATCGATTTTTTGAGTCAAACAATATTGAAAGCGAGATAGTACGAGAACCCATGCGAAAGAAAATTATTCCGGGAATCGGATTGATAATGTTGGTGGCCCTCTATTCAGGATGCCAAAAACCTGAAGAGGACAATAAAATTGAAAGTTCCGTTGAACTGAAACTGACCGAACCGAAAGAAACTGAAACAGAAAACGAACTGGATTGCCCTCCTGGATCGGTCGCCCTTGTGGATAGTCGTGTCATTACAAGAGAGGATGCTGAAAAACGGGCGCGCATGACATTACGGACTAAAGGATTTAGTGAAGACGACCCAGACTTCGGGGCACAGTTAGCCAAAGCAAGAAAAGGTGCGGTCGACCTATTGATCGAAACATATATCCTCCAATCGGCTGCGACCGATACGATTCAAGTGGCCACCGAAGAAGTCGCGGCAGAATTGCTCTTGCTGAAGAGCAGACATAAGGACCGAGAGAGTTATGAAGAAGGCTTACGCCGATCGAACCTGACCGAAGAAGAGTTAGAGGACATTCTGAAAAAGGATATTCAGATCAGGAAAGTGTTGGGTATCGAAGCGCAAAAAGGTGTTCCCATTCCGACCAAAGAAGACGCTCGGAAGTTTTATGAAGTGAATTCAATGGCGTTCGGTTGGCCCTACCGAATCAGATTCGACGAAATCTTGTGGCCGTTGACTCCGGCTATTCCTGATGCCAGTCGCGAACTGGCGAAATCCTCGATGGATGCCCTAGCCGCCCAAACGCAGAATACGCCGGAACTGTTTAACAAGACTTTGGTCGATTCAGCCACCACCACCTGGGGATATATCGGCTTGCGTCATCCATACGAGACAGTGGACAGACTCGATCCAGGCACACAGGACGCGCTTGAATCGCTGGTTGTTGATGAGATTAGCAATGTGATCGAGACCTCTCTGGGGCTTTCCATCATCCGAATTACGGGGACACGCGAGTCCTATGAATCCGCGGAACAAGAAATCCTTCAATCGATATACGACGACGCTGTGGCACAAAACTTGGAGGATTGGAAACAACGCCTGCGCCGAAAACACGATGTTCGAATTTGCGATCTAGCCTATTACGAGGAGGGATCTGACGAGGCGAGCTCGGGGGAAACGGAATGAGTCGATACGAACCCGTTATCGGGTTGGAGGTTCATGCGGAGCTCAATTCCAATTCGAAGGTGTTCTGCGATGACCCCAACATTTTTGGGGAGGAACCCAACTCACAGGTTTCGCCCATCAGCTTGGGTCTTCCGGGGACACTCCCCGTTCTGAATCGAGTGGCATTCGAAAAGTCGCTCCGTACGGCTGTAGCCCTCAAGTGTGAAATCACACGGAGCACCTCGTTCGACCGTAAACATTATTACTACCCGGACCTTCCGAAGAATTATCAGATCAGCCAGGACTACGAACCACTCGGGAGGAACGGTTCGGTGGAACTCCACCTGAAAGATGGGGAGAAAAAGACGATTCGCATCAACAACATTCACCTGGAGGAGGATGCGGGGAAATTGGTTCACCCAACCGATCCCGGTTCGCGAAAACTGTCGTGGGTCGATCTCAATCGGGCCGGGATGCCCCTGCTCGAGATTGTGACCGAGCCGGATCTCCGTAACCTCGAAGAGATGGAAATTTTCATGCAAACTCTACGTGGCATGCTGAGATATTTGGATGTCTCGGATTGTAAGATGCAGGAGGGATCCCTCCGATTCGAAGTGAACCTTTCCATTCGGCCAGTGGGCGAGGAGACATACGGGACGAAAGTCGAAGTAAAAAACGTGGGTTCGATCAAAGCCGCACTCCGGGCTGCCAAGTTTGAGATCATTCGACAAACCGAAGTTTTAGATTCCGGGGGAGAGGTCGTCCAACAGACTTGCCTGTGGGATGATGAAAAGGGTGAAACTCGGCCGATGCGGTCCAAAGAGGTGGCGAAGGATTATCGCTATTTCCCCGATCCAGATCTTCCCCCAGTGGTCATTTCCGATACTTGGCTGATTTCGGTCGAAAATGATCTCCCTGAACTCCAAGATGCAAAGAAAACTCGGTTCGTCAGCCAATACGGCATTCCGGAATATGATGCGGGTGTGTTGGTTTCGGACCGCGCGCTGGCCGATTATTTCGAAGATTGTTGCTCCCAACATGACTCGCCTAAAGCATTTTCGAACTGGATTATGGTGGAACTATTGAGGGAACTTCAGAACCGTGAATTGGAAATCGAAGAATGTCCCCTCACCTCCGAGTACCTGGTCGATCTCGTTAAGCTGGTGGAGGCGGGGACGATCAGTCATAATATCGGGAAAGAAGTCCTAGTCGATGTGATGGACAGCGGAAAACCGCCCTCGAGTATCGTCGATGAAAAAGGGCTGAAACAAGAAAGCGATGAAGGGGCTCTTCTAGACATCATCAATCAGGTGATTGCGGAAAACCCAGGTCCGGCCGAAGAATTCGGAAATGGCAAAGATAAGGCGATTGGGTTCCTGATGGGTCAAGTCATGAAGAAAACACAGGGAAAAGCTAATCCGGGTATCTGTAAACCGCTTTTTGAGAAAATACTCCGTACCTGATGCCAACAAGAAAATCGAGTTCGTACTACTGGGTAATATTCTGTCTCTCCATGGTGCTAACTCCCCCTGGGTGGACTCAACGTCGGCCAGACGAACCTCAAGTCGATCCAAACCAATTGAATGCCGAAGGTGTTGCGGCCACAGAAAAGGGGCGATACGAGGCCGCGGTCAAACTCTTCCACCAAGCCTACCTTGTGGAACCCGACCAGGAAAAACTGGTTTACAACTATTTCACATCACTGGTCAACTATTCCATTTTTCTGGCCGAGGAGGGGAAAGCATCGGCTGCAATCGAAGCCTGCTCCCAGGCCATTTCCCTCTTTCCAAGAGAGATCATCGTAGCCTCCAATCTCGCGATTTTCTTCAATAATGAAGCGGTCAAGTTCCTCGAAAACGGGGATTTGCCTCGGGCGATTCAATCGATAGAGAATTCTCAAGAGGTTGTCCGAAGATTCCAATTGCTCCAGGCCGCCGACACCATCAACCGGACCCACGCGCGTATCTACTTGATGCAGGGACGAGGTTGGTTCAAAAAAGAGAATGTCAAAAACGCTCTCGAGTCTTATGATCGCTGTCTGAGGATTAATCCCCGAGAGATCGAAGCCTATGTCGATCGGTCGAGAATTTATTGGGAGCAAGGCGCGTTCAAAGATGCGATCACAGACCTCGAGGAGGTCTTGCGTATTCGTGGACAAGGGAATTCACCCAACATCCTGGCCCTGATCAATCGCATTAAGTTGGAGGCACAAGCGGCCGGCCAACCTATCAGCGACCAGAGCGAATTCTTCGTTTTGGAGATGAGAGGTGGAGACCAGACCACCGAGTCGAAAATCCGGCGTCTATTGCGGGACACCCGCCTGAAAATCGCACGGACACTCCAGGTCAATCCTAAATCGGAAATCCACGTCACCATTGATATGAACCAGCCGCTTGTGAGAGTCGCGGAATGGGTGAATATCCCGGCCGTTGAGTTCTACGGCGAGAGTTTCGAAGTGGGCGCCAGTGGCGTCGACCCCGAATCGCGGGATTTTCGCGAAGCGTTGACCTACAACTATGTGCTCACACTTTTGGTGAACTTGGGTGGAAGAGAGATGCCATACTGGTTTGCGGTGGGCCTTGCGCACCGAATGACCTCTGATCTGGAGAGTCATCTTTCGATCCGTGATCAAGAAAGCCTTCTCGCCGCCAGCGAAAACAACCTATTACTCGGGACGAATCGACTTTCGTGGAGCAATCTCGAAAATATGGATGACACCCAAACATTGAGGCAAGCTAACTTGGAATCGATTGGCCTGGTGGATCACCTCGCTGGAATTCTTCGCGAAGAGGGGATGGGGACCCTTTTGAAAGCTGTGCGCGATGGTCTCAGATTCGAGGACGCATTGGTGGATATCACCAACATGACCCCTGAGCAGGTCGAGGAAGAGTGGCAAAACTCACTGTAGCAATTACCTCAGCATGTCTCCCGTAAACTCACCCGATACTTCAATCGACAGCCTCTAAAGAGGGATTGGTCCACATCTGTCTAATAGTGCGAATCCATGTGGGCAAAAAACAAAAAAGACCGGCGGCTTGTTGTATCCGCCGGTCTTCGATTTGTTTTGAGGAGAAGTGCGGGGCCTGGCTCACTTGCTCAGGGTGTGTCAGGCCTCGCACTCCGAAACGGGTACTAGGGGAATTCTTGCTACCGATGATTAAAGCAGCCTGCGTGCCAAACCAATCACGCCTCGAAGTCTTAGCCTTAAGATCAATAATTTAAGTGGTTTACATAACACCGACCTTTTAATAGACCAGATCTAGTCTCTAATCCCACCGAGCAACGTGGTAGAAATACCCTACTCCTCCGATTCCCCGGGAGCTCGGATTGTGGTTATTTTGCCGCGACCTTCGGGTTTCACACTGGGTATGGGAAATCGGGTTAGTTCGGCTCCCGCTTCCCCAAGGTAGGTTTCGTTTATTAATCCGTTGATTATCAATTTCTTACGCCCTTCTCCAATGCCACCCATGTCGGATTCTTCACCCATCCTCTTTGGGTCGACCCAAATCTCGCGGGCATCGGGAATCTCAGTAACCCATCGGAAGACAACTCTTTTGATCACTAGATCATCAGTCTCGGATGTGCGAAACAAATCTGGTTCGACCACCTTCCAATTCCGGTGTGGAAGCAGTGCCTCCAGATAATCCAATATTGAATTAAGACGAAATAGGCAGATCGGAGCGCCATCGGGAACGTGCTGAGCCACTAGATTTGCGAGAGATCCGACCTCTCGGGCGTGCGCCTGACGGTCTCTCATGGTCTGTAGACCACCAAAAAAGAGGT
>JAJDBZ010000470.1 GCA_029261095.1 Candidatus Omnitrophota bacterium
AGTGTGTAGAGGTGGTATTCAAAGAAACTCTTTTCCTCGAACTGCGGGGCAGATGCCGCGTATCCGACTGAATCCTCCATCATGACCGCCCTGGCTTTCATGGGGGAAGGTTTCTGAAGGATCTGCACATCGCCGGCAATCAGTTTCAATTGCGCCTGCTCATAGGTGGCGCCGGAGTTGTTATTGAGGGTCACCCACCCGGTGAGATCGAGACCGGTGTCCTGATCGTTGACCACAGCCAGGTAATCGGCGGCCCACCCGATACCGTTGGTCATGTAGCTGACCTGACAGAGCTGTTCCCCGCCCTTCTCCGACCGGGTCTCCCAAACCAGTGTGGGGCGGGTGATCAACCCCTCGGGGAGGCTGACGAGCTCCACACGAAGAAGGTTTTCCCCTCCGCTGATCAGTTGCAACCTTCCATCGGGATCTTGCAACACAATCTGCCCCTCGGCCTGGGATAGGAGTTTCCCCTCATGGAGTTCGCCATCCCTAGTGAAGAGACGGACCTGTTCATCGATGTATTTCTGGAGCAATTTTGAGGGACCAACCAGATCGTACTCATAGTTCTGCTCGAGGACCGAGGTGTTCGGATCGGTCAGGCTCTCGAACCGAACCGAGGTAGCATCGATGCGTGTCGCCACATCGGTGAACTCGACTTTCCCGATCCCTTCTGGGATCTCCATCTTGCGACGGTCCTTCACCACCGCGAGATCGTTGTTGTAGACAGTGATTTGGACCCCTTCCCCCTGGTCATTCTGTGCGAAGGAAGGGCAGGAGAGGATGAGGAGAAGGGTGAAGATGAGGGTGAAGCGTGTCATGTTGAGGCTCCTTTTGGAGAAATTTTTCCCTTTACGATTGAAGTATTCCGGTCTGAATTTAATTCTATCAATCCGACCAATCTCGCGACGGGTTAAAACCGCGTCGCTAACCATACAAAACCCTCTAAAGAGGGTTGCTCCCATTAAAGGGTGCGGAAATCGAAGTTTGCTACTCCTGTTTTCAAGGGAGTAGTCCGCCTCCGGCGGACTTCGTGTGAATAGCGACGCGGTTTTAACCCGTCGCAGCCCCAATCTGTCTTGAATTTTCAGGACATTTCACCCCTCCGACTATACACCAATCCGACCATCCATGTCAGAATGTTCCTGTCACTCATGACAACGGATAAGCCCCCAGAATCTTACTCCCCCCAACGAAAAAAGGGCCTCCCATTTGCGGGGGTGGCCTTGGTCATGATACTCATTGTAGTGGGTAGCTTCTGGGTCTTTACAGAAGATTCATTGCCGAGGTTGTATCAGATTAGTGAGTTGTCAAATGGGACCTCAAGTCGGCTGATTCCAATGGCAATCAACTCAAAGGGTCAAATTCTCGGAAAGAACTTCTTCTTTGACCCAAAGGAGGGCTTCGCCCCTTTCCAAGATGGATTACACATTCCAGGCCAGCTGGGGGCAATATATGAGGAAGCCTACCGGGAGACTATCTCTGCCCTTGAAGTGAATTCGGCGGATCTTTCCGAGATCGCTGAACTATTTCGGTTGGAGTACAACCAGCTAGTCAATGAGACTGTGGGTGATTCGACTGGGCTTTGGGAATCATTCCATGTATACACCCCCAAAAACGATGTAAGGGAAGTTATTGAGAACGAGATACGGAAATCTGAAGACATCACCTTCTTCTCGGTCTCTGGCTATAATGAGCAGGGCCAAGCAGTTGGAAAATTCAAACTCATGGTGGACCGCGACTCGATTTCCTGGAAACTGAAGGTCAAATGGACGGCTGTTCAGCAAAGACTCCCACAGTTTGTCGCGAAGTTTCTCCCTTCCTGGGACGGAAACTTCTGGAATACGACGGCGTTCTATTGGGATGGTGATAACTTCTTTGACTTGAATCGGATGGTTCCAGAGATGGGTGAGTGGGTCACTTTGCTCGAAGCGAGCGACATCAATGATAGGGGTGTTATCGTAGGCAGAGGGAGAAAGAGGGATGGAGAAATACGTGGATTCATCCTCACCCCCATCGAGGATGCACCATGAGCGACCCCACCCACGAGGAAGAGTTCCCTCTGCCCGGAGGACCGAAAAGGAATTTACGATCCAGTGAGGTAAGACCAAAATCCTCCCTTCTGTTTGCGTGCGCCGGGGTTTTTCTTCTATGTCTCCTGTCAGGGTCTTGGATCTACAGGGTCGTTGGAGCACCGAATTTGCCACGATCCTACAGGATCTTGGAACTGGCTGATGAAAATGGGTATCGCCTGGTGCATCCCAAATCAATTAACAACCCTGGATACGTCGTTGGCGAGGGGATCAAGACTCACGCACAATCGGCGGATCGAGGTCCAGCGAAGGTGGGTTTGATCGTCTTCCCGGATGGAAAACTACGGCCTATCCCGTGGGTGTGGGACCCGGTTAATATCAGCGATGGGTTACTCATCGATGGCTACACAGGGGCCTCTCCACCTGTCAGTTACCGTACCCTTCTCGAGAGAGGAAAACCGCTTGAGGTGGGGGGCGAGTGGACCAAACTTGATGGGTTCAAAGGGTTTGTCGCCACGAATAACCGTAATGAAACTCTCATGCGCCATGAAGATGAATACTTCTTAGTAAACCCTGGGGGGGATTATCATTTGCTTTCTCCCACCGAGATGTTTTCCGCGTCCGGGGAACCCCAGAACTTTGTGTTCTCGGACATGAACGATTCCCAGATCTTGGTGGGACGAATGAGAATTGAGACAGAGGTTTTCCGGCCCGCAATCTGGAGCGAAACTCACGGGCATGAAGTTCTCCGAGATTTCGAGCTCGATTCGTCCGAGTTCATCGCGATCAACAATCGAGGAGTCTGTGTTGGAAGCGCACGCCAGAAACGGACCGATTCGATCTACCTGTGGTCACTCGCCGATGGATTGGTAAGTTTTTCAAAGTTTGAGAATCAGGCGGTCTGGCCATTCGATCTAAACGATCACGGTCAAGTGGTGGGTGGAAGTTCGTTTGAGACAGAAGATCCCGGGTTCTTCAGGAAGACCGTCCGTTCTCTTTCCCTTCTTCAAAAAATCTACGGAAAATCAATTTCCTACCTCCCAATCGGATGGCGTCGACGATTCCAACTGAACGCAAGCCCCCGACATATTACCGATGCCTTCATTTGGGAGAATGATAGGTTCTATGACCTCAATGCGGCCCTTCCCTTTTTCAGCGAATGGGACCGCCTCCTCTATGCCACCGACATCAACAATCGCGGACAAATCATCGGCGTTGGCCTGATCGATGGCGAGGAGCGGGGATTCTTGATGACCCCGGTGGAGGAAGGCGGATGAAGAGGAAGATCCTTGCCGCGGTTCTTCTTTTGGCCATTCCTCTTGGCTTGTGGATCTTTTTTATCCGCCAAGACGATCGGCCGGAAAAACTTCCGAGGCGGTACGGGATTGAGGCGTTGAGGGATGGCGATGGTACAGCCTATGTCTTTCCACGTTCCATCAATTCTCAAGGACAAGTCGTTGGTTTAAGGAGTATCAGTAGTCCTGGCTCGGGTTTCTACTGGAATCGTGAAACAGGGTTTCGGTCTTGGGAAAACTTCGAGGCCTTTGCGATCAATGATCACGGACAAATCGATGGAAGAGATCCGAAAAGAACAGAGGGAGTACGGATGATGGTAGGAGCAACCGAAACAATCGAGATCGCTCGGCAGGTACGATTCGCGCCATCTGAGAACAACAACCTTGGAGAATCGATCAGTGAACACTTCTTGCTGAGATCTCA
The DNA here is from genome assembly GCA_029261095.1 of Candidatus Omnitrophota bacterium. Classification (GTDB taxonomy): domain Bacteria; phylum Hinthialibacterota; class Hinthialibacteria; order OLB16; family OLB16; genus JACKFH01. The sequence goes on from JAJDBZ010000470.1 coordinate 3,750, forward strand.
GATATGGGACGCGACCGGGAATCTGATTGACATCAACGCCGGTAGAGAACCGAAAATCAAACTTGGATCCATTAATGATCATGGAATCGCAGTGGGGACTCTGGCCTCACCCGAACAAACCATGATTCTTCGAGACCAGGGTGGATCGATCCGCGAAATCAAACTCTCAGGTGTCACTTCGGTCAGGCCCACCCAGATCAACAACCGGGGTCAGGTAGCAGGAGGTTGCATTTATCGGAGAAAGGGAAACGCATTCATCTGGTCTCAAAAGGACGGAATCACATTCTACGGTGAACCTCACCGTCCGGACACCTCGGGCTATCATGCTTGGGGGCTCAACGACTCTGGCCAAGTAGTTGGAGAAAGAGGGATCCAGTACAAACTGAACGGCATCCATCAGGTGCTCCTCAAATCTGGACGTGCGATATCAAGCGGTTTGAACCGATGGCTCTACTCCAATTGGCCGACCTTTCCATCCTCCGCCTTCCTCTGGGAGAATGATGTCCTCTACGATCTCAACTGGTTCCTGCCGGAGGACAGCGAATGGGAAAGGCTCGAAGCCGCCACCGATATCAACAACCGAGGGGAGATCGTCGGGGTGGGGGTGATCGAGGGGGAAAAGGTCGGGTTTCTGATGACTCCAGATGAAGGGGATGAGACGAACTATTGAATCCGCCCCACCATCCATTACCATCCAAACCTCAATCTGATTAAGGAATGTATCCATGAAACAAATCTACCTCGCCATCGATCTCGGGGCGGAGAGCGGGAGAGCGCTCGCCGGGATTTTTGAAGATGGCAAAATCGAGTTGGAGGAAATCCACCGGTTCGAGAATTCTCCTGTGGACCTGCGCGGAACCCTTCATTGGGATTTCCCCCATCTCTTCTCCGAAATCCTTCAGGCACTCAACAAGTTCATCAGGCGGTACGACATCCCCCCCGCAGGCATCTCTTGCGACAGTTGGGGGGTCGACTTCGGCCTCATCGACAGACGCGGTAACCTGCTCGGGAATCCGATTCACTACCGCGATCGACGCACCGAAGGGATGTCCGATCAGGTTTTCGAGAGAGTCGCCGAAGAAAAGATTTACCAGACCACCGGCCTCCAGCTCCTCAAATTCGACACCCTCTTTCAAATCGAGTCGCTCGTTTCACAAGAAGATCCGCAATGGGAGGCGGCCAGCCAGTTTCTGACCATCGCCGATCTGGTGCATTACCATCTCTGCGGGGCGCAAGTGATCGAGTCCTCACTCGCTTCCACCACCCATCTCTACGATGCCACCCAACGCGATTGGGCGAAAGGCCTGATTGAAGAGCTGGGATACCCGATTGAAAAATTCCCCGAGATAGTCCCCTCGGGGACTCGTATCGGCACAATCGATGAGGCTGTGGCCGAGGCTTTGCGATTGGAACCTCGGTTCCGTAACTTTCCGATCATCGCTTCC
>JAJDBZ010000048.1 GCA_029261095.1 Candidatus Omnitrophota bacterium
CCCTCGAATCCGTCGCCATGGCGGGAATGGAATGTTTCGAAATCTCAATTGTCCATAGGAATAATAACTAATGACCGAAAGAATGGATGCTCGATTCCAAAAAGAAGTCACACAGGCACTCGAATCGGCTGGATTGATAACCGATTGCGATTTGGAAGTTAGTGTGGAAGAGGGTTTTGTCCAGATTGAGGGGACTGTCCCTACCCGAGAACGGGGCGAGGTCCTCATGAAAACGCTTCGAACAGTAAAAGGGATTCAAGGAGTGGAACTTGAGGTTCATGTTCTCCATGGGGAGGACGCGCTCTCGCTGGAAGAGAGTTTCGGAAACGAAGATCAATCTGCGAGTGAGGCGCGAAATCTTATCGAGAACAATGCAGAACTCCGAGAGATCGGCGATACCCCTCAATGACCGCTGCTGATCACTACGCAGACAAAGGAAACGCATGAGGGGTGGACTATGACCCCGGAAATGTTTTTCAACGAAGATTGCATCGAGGGATGCGAACAACACATCCAAGAGGGATCGGTCGACCTGATCATCACCGATCCTCCCTACGGTATCCGGGGCGACACTCTCCACAAACATTACAACCGGAAAGAAGAATTCGTGATCGATGGATACATCGAGGTGCCGGTTGAAAAGTACGCCGTATTTACCTTTGATTGGATTCGAGAAGCGGAACGCATTCTGAGACCGGGTGGAACGCTTTATGTGGTTTCGGGATACACAAACCTCATTCATATCCTTAATGGGTTGGCAAGGACTTCCCTGGAGGAAGTGAACCACCTGATCTGGAAGTACAATTTTGGCGTTTTCACCAAGAAGAAGTACGTTTCGTCCCACTACCACATTTTGTACTACACCAAACCCGGAGGAGAAGTGACCTTCAATACCTTCTCTCGGTTCGGCAACGATGACAAAACCGAAGACAATCGTTCGCGGAATTATCAAGACCGAGAAGACGTTTGGGCCATTAACAAGGAGTACAAGCCGGGACAGGCCAAGAACAAGAATGAACTCCCAAAGAAACTTCTAATCAAACTGATTCAATACAGCAGCAACGAAGGAGACTTGGTTTTCGACCTGTTCCTGGGGAGCTTTTCTACTGCCAAGGTGGCACTCGGTATGAACCGTCGGGCGGGAGGATTCGAACTCAGCCGATCGGCCTATTCGCACCAAGTAGAAGAGGTCAAGAAGATCGAGCCGGGCTCCTTACTAAACGAATTGAATAATCCAGAAATCAAGCCCATTCCCAACCAAGGTAAGGTTTGGACCGAGGAAGAGCGAACCAGGTTGGGGGAGCGTTATAGAGAAATTCGGGCTCTGGGCCTGACTAAGAAGCGGACAATCGAATTACTTTGTGAAGAATTCGGTAGGGGCCGATTCGCGGTGGCGAAGGTGATAGAGACATTTAAAGCAATTGAATCTGAGGATTTGGTCAAAGGCAAGTGAACTAATCCCCTTCATCATACCCTATTATTTACTCTGGTCAGCCGGGTCCCCGAGTATGCGAAGAAGAGATCGGGAAGAAATTCTCCATTAGGCCGCGCTGGGTTGGAAGCCGAGCGGTGGGCATACCCAGTCCACGAAGAGGACTCCAGCCTTTCAATCACCCACCTTGATCCATTCCTTGTTAATCGCAACATGCTTGATGGCAGCGCCCTTTCCCTCCTCTTTGTAAGAGTAAGAGACATGGATAAGGCCATCTTTTGACTGGATCATGTTGGGATAGGCGAAAGAGTTTTTCGGGTGTACCTCCAGGTGACGCTCCCATTTCCAAGTTTTGCCTTCATCCTCAGACAACTTGCAAGAGAGTGAGCGACGCCCTTGTTCGGTATCGTTGTGGATGAGCACCCATTCGCCCGAATCAAGAACGAGAGAACAGAGGCTCGAACCTGGATTGGGAATGTCGGTATCCACCGCGAGGGACCATGTCTCACCCTCGTCGCTCGAGGTGCTTTCGATGACTCGATTCGGAGGATCGCCGCTGTCCCGCATCCACGCAACGAGGGTCCCATCCTTTTTCCGGCAGATGGTGGGTTGGATCGGCCCCATTCCCACCAAGGGTCCGCTGGCATGCCAAGTTTCACCCCCATCATCCGAGAGGGCGCAGAGCGAGACATTGAATCCATCGGAGTAAAGTCCGAGGACGATGCGTCCGGAGGGAAGGACTGTCGGGTTAATCCGTGTCATCCATCCGGTTTGTCTTTTGATCTCATCTTTCGCGGCATCGGCAATCATCTCCTCGTAAGGACGCGCATACTCCGCCCAACCTCGTTCCAGATCGAGTTCATCGAGTTTCTCTTCGACAGTTTGGGCGAACTCTTCACCGGGCTTGAGAATGATGACATCCTGCCAATTCCAAACTGGCGGGCCTTTCTTTTGAAAATCCTCGGAAAACTTGGTGCGGAGCAGGCTGTGTTGCCAGCCGCGCCCTAGGACCGCTATCCAAACAAGCCGGAGTCGACCTTTCTCATCGATAAAGAGGACGGGATTGCAATCTGGAAGATCGGGGGTATCGGCAAGGATGTAAGGCTCCTCCCACTTGTCCGTCCCTTTCGCGAGACGTGACCCCTGAACCACGACATCGTTGGCTGACCTTTCCCCAGACCCATAAAACCAACAGGAACGGAGATCTCCATTAGGGCACTCTACAATCGAACTCGAATGAACGTGTTTGCCTTGAATTGGAAACATGAGTTCCGACTGATAAATGGGTTCAGCCCATAGGGGCGAGGCTAAGAGAAGAAACGAGACGATAAGAATTCGCATGGGAAGGATCCTTTTCATGAGGGATGTCAGTGATGCTTCAACAAGTTAGCGACGATAATTTTCCGCTAAAGCGGGTTAGAATACGATACAACGATGAGATAAAGAAAGGGGTGCTGACTGTCTCTATGTTTTTCTATCGATCCATGTCACAGCCTTCCGGAAATTCACTGGACTGCGCACAAAAAAAGGACCGGGTAGAGGCTCCCGGTCCCAGATTCTTGGAAGATGCACCCTACGAGTAGGGCGTTTGTTGAACTATTTGAGAGATTTTTCCAGTCGGCTCATTGCTTTGAGAAGACGATCACGGGAGCCTGACTTCGGTGATCGCGCGGATGAACTCGTTTGACGCAGAGGCTCCTGTGTCGCGGTGAACGGCACTTTCGATGAATCGGCGAGACTCGGTTGCCTTTCCGCGGTTGGAGGTGGAATCGAAACAACACCAGTCGTCACTGTTTGATGCAAAAGTGCTTCCGGGACATCGAGAGCTTGAGCATCCAAGGGTTCGGCCTCTACATTGACCACCTCTTCTAATGATGCGACCGGATCAGTTTCGAAATCAGGAAGGGAAAAGTCTTCCAGTGCTTCTAGTGGAGACTCCGCTTCGACAACCACGGATTCTGCGGATGTGGTTCGTTCAAGGGCTGGTGGTTCGGGCGAGTCTACCACTACTGCGGCGGGTGTGCTCGCTTCTTCGCGGGGTGGAAGGTTCTCGGCGACCTGAATCCCTGAAGATTCGAGGCTCATGAACTCCTGCTCGAGTGAGGCCGAAATGGCTTGACTGACAGCCAGGGGGTCGATTTCCTCCCAAGCTTGGTCGAACACATCAAGTGGGTAATCGTCAGTCGGTTCAGAAGTCGCAACCTCAAGACCGGGGTCGTTTTGCACAGAAGTGAGTTCGCCTTCACCTGTCTCAGCGATGTCTTCGGAGGGATCCGCTGTCTCATCGGTCAGGTAAAAAGTTTCTGGCGAATCACCACTGACAGATAGCCAAGCAGTGACTCCCCATCCTGCTCCAAGAACGAAAATGACCAACAAGGTGCCGAGTGCATACCGCATCCAACCGAGTGGATGATCGGGAATCCTTGGATTCTGAGTTCTTTCTTTCATCGATTTGCCTCGCAATTTGAATTGGAAGGGTTTCTTGGTTTCGGGATTTTTCTTAGTCGCGGCGGCTACTTCTCCCTGGCGCAACTTGTACCACTGCATCGCGGGAGATCTCAAAGCATCGGCTCTCAGGAGGAAACGGTAATTGATCCGATTCCCGTTTTCCCGGATCGATGCGGAGAGTGCTCTCTTGAGAAGTTCGGTCATCCGCCCGGGGCGGCCACCCGCCTCTTTTACAATTTTCTGTATGGCAAACCAGGAGATTTGCGGAGGTCTAATGGGTTCCGCGGGCTGAGTCTTCTCGTTAATGACCTCACAGGCTCGCTTGAGCATCCGCCTTGCTTCGTCTGAGGCGCAACCCAATTTCTTGACCAGGTTGAGCTCATAGGAGCCATGGATCCACCTTCGCCAACCCCTCATTGAAGGTTCGCTCATTTTCTTTTTAAACTCAGGAGACCCGACGAGAAGAATCTGAATCATTCGGACTCCACGATCTTGATAATCCAACCAGGGTTGGAGTCGTTTCCAGACCGCGGGGCTGACTTCCTGTGCGTCGTCCACGATCAAGAGAAGCCGTTTGTCCTCGGAGCGGAGTTTGCGAAGCTGCTCGACGAGTTGTTCAACCAGGTCGGTTTCCTCGCCGCGAACGAAAAATCCAAGTTGCTTAAGGACTGCAGATAATAAATGGGAGTAGGACCCATAAGCCTCAAACATCAATCGTTTTTGGCCCCCACTCGGGTCCTGAGATTTCGAGATCAGAACAGTTTCAGTCTGCTCTTCCAAACATCTCCCGACCATCTCAGCAAGAGTCGATTTTCCGGCTTCGGCTGGTCCAATAATTGTTTGTCCGACAACGGACTCTCTAAAACGATGAACAATACGGGATAATACGCTTTTCTGTTCTCGAGTGAGATCCTCGAGCTGCAGATCAACGCCAGAGGGTGTCCCCCCAGCAGTTGGATTCTTCAGGTGGGTCATTCTCTCCCCCTTCCCCTCTGAAAGATTCCCCAAGTTTTTCGATATGTAAGAGAGATCCTATTTGACTTAATCCCGGATGTCAACATCCTTCTCACAAATTTATTAAATTAAATGAGATACAATGATAAACAAGTGGATTAAGGGAACCGATAATTGAAAATGGGCCGTCTCTTTTCTAACAACAAATCGACTAAATATCCCCTGGTATTGCGGGTATTCATTTCCCATGAAATTGATATACTTGGTAAATAAGGGGTTGAATCTTTTACGAAGGGACGGGTTTTTCATGGTGAAATCTTTCATTCCTCTTTCAATATTGGTGGTCTTTGTATCCACTCCGACCTTCGCCGATGTCATTTGGTTTAGTAATAACAATCGCCTGGATGGCCATGTGGTCCGTCGGTCTCCAACGGACACCAATTTCAAGCTCCTTAACGGCTCGAATGTGACCGTCGAGAATCCTGACATCACGCGGACAGATGCCGAGCCCTATGTGGTCTACCTCCTCAAGCGTGGGGAACACTATTTGAAGAATTACGGTGAGCCCGAGAGAGCGCTGAGTTCATTTCAGGAAGCGTTGCGGTTGAAACCGAACGATCCCTATATTCAAGAACGAATCGATTGGGTGCTTCTGAGCCAAAGGATTCAGCGATGCAAGGATGGAATTGAAGAAGCACGTGAGAAAGCGCGTGAGGGGAATTTCCAAGAGAGCATCAACATATTCGAGGGACTGCTTCCAACCGCTCCGAGAGATGAGTTGGCCCGGACGATCAAACGTGAGGTTGCCGAGACCTACGCTCAGTTAGCCTACAAATTTTTCGACCATTCCTATTTCATCGGTGCCGAGCAGATGCTTCGGAAATCGGAAGAATATAACCCCAACAGCCCGATGCTCCATTTTGTCCTGGGCCGAATATATCATATCAATGGTGATTTCCCCGAAGCCGACAGAGAATACACACTGGCCATGGAACTCGCTCCTGACATTCCAAAACTTTCTGTGTATTTGGCAGATGTGCGCAAGGAACTGCGTTTCATTCAGAGCGCTCCCATCGACCAGTAGATAGAACGGTCCTCGCGGATCGGGTATACATGAGGGGGAATTCCAATGGGAAGGGTTCTGACCGGTATTGTTCTTTTGTTGGGGGTGGTGTTTCTGGTTAAGGGCTTTGTCTCCGATGTGAAAAAGCATCAAAAACCACCCACCCAATATATCATTCGTGACGATAGCCGAATTGATCAGGACTCAAGCCAAATCACCATTACAAACACGAACGACTTTAATTGGGAGAATCCAACTTTCCATATCAAGGAAAAATTTCGATACCCTCATCAAGGATCAATCCCACCTCAGGGCAAAATCAATATTCCCTTCGATAAGTTCAAGACTGACGAGGGGGAATTCTTTTCCAAGGACAACATGGAAAATTTCGAGTTGGATATCCGCACAGAAACGATGGCTCGGGCCCGTAAATGATGCCAATCCGGCATGATGGCATCGAGAATCTCGATAACCGGTTGAGGACCTTCAACGCTCGTCCGTGGAATTGACCCCATATTCGGCGAGTTTGCGAATCAAAGTTCTGCGTCCAATACCGAGCGCTTCCGCGGCGCGAGTCCGGTTTCCATTTAGTCTATCCAGGGTTTTCAAAATATACTCTTTCTCAACCTCGGAAAGCGGTAAATCAAGCGAAAGAGTCAATCCCTCTTCGGGGACATCGAGATTCAAATACTCCCTTAGGTCTTGTGATGTAATCGGAGATTCACCCCATAGCAAGACTAAATGTTCGATGAGGTTCCGAAGTTCACGAATGTTGCCTGGCCATTCGTAATTCTTTAAAGCCTCGATCGCGGAGGCCTCGAGATCAATGGGTTTCTTGCCATTCTCCATAGAAAACTGCCGGACGAAGTAATCGGATAAAGGTTGGATATCTTCTTTCCTCTCGCGAAGTGGAGGATTGTGAAGTGTGACTACCTTGAGTCGGAAATAAAAATCTTCCCGGAAAGATCCTTGTTTGACCTTCTCTTCCAGGTCGGCATTGGTGGCGAAAATCAGGCGGGTATCCACACGTATTGTCTGATTGCCACCCACTCTTTCGAATTCCTTTTCTTCCAGAATTCTAAGAAGTTTCACTTGGACATCTAGACTGAGTTCTCCAATCTCATCCAAGAAAATGGTTCCCTTGTCCGCAAGTTCGAATCGCCCTTTTCGTTGACGGATGGCTCCGGTGAATGCACCTCTTTCATGGCCGAACAATTCGCTTTCGAGAAGGTTTTCATTAAGGGCGCTACAATTGACCTTTACGAGAGGGTGATCTTTCCGTGGAGACAGGTGGTGGATCGCTTCGGCAACAAGTTCCTTCCCAGTGCCGCTCTCTCCCGTGATGAGTACGGTGGCCTTGGTGGTGGCTACTTGTTCAATCTTCCCGAAAAGCTTTTTCATCACAGGGGAAGAACCGATGAGTTCCTGGTATCCGTTCTTCTCTCGGAGTTTGGTTCTCAGGTATTCATTTTCGGAAAGCAGTTTCTGCTGTTCGAGGATACGGCCGACCACAAGTTCGAGTTCATCGAGGTTAACGGGTTTTTGAAGATAATCTTTGGCCCCGAGACGCATGGCATCGACTGCCATTTCGATAGTTCCATGGCCGGTCAGCATGAGAACTTCGAGAGAGGGTTGCTTCTCGCGGCTCCTCTTGAGGAGTTCCATCCCATCCAGGTGAGGCATCTTGATGTCGGCGATCATCAGGTCGAATGCCTTTTCGGAAAGGCGACGGATTGCGGCGAGGCCATCCTCCGCAGTCTCCACATCCACGGAACTGGCGCCAAACGTTCCGGATAGAGCCTGAGCCAATCCTTCCCTGGCGTTCTTCTCATCGTCCACTACTAGAATCGATGCAACCATGCCTATTCCCAAATTCCAAAAATTGGAGCTTCGTTCTCGGCTCCGGAATCAGATACTAGTCCAAACAGAGGCGGGGAAAAAGTAAACCCGGTTGGTCCCAGCAACGGAATCCATCCTCTCTGGTTGAAAGCCACGAAAGGCATCGGTAAACTCCGGCGCTATGAATAAACATACCCCCTTTTCCTTATGGCTTGTCGGATGCCTTTCGATCCTCCTGGTTTTCGCGGGATTGGTGGAGAAACCCGCGCTAGCACAAAACCCTTATCCCGGTTGGGCGGCCCCTAAGAGAGTCCCTACAAAATCGGAACGGGCCACATTTCCGGATATCGCGGTGGAAGGGGACACCATTCATGTCATTTTCCGTGCAACCTACACCTTTGTGGCGGACGATCAAGGAATTCCGCCAGAGGAACTTGTTTTGGACGAGATCCAGCTGATTACCGAACTTCTCAGGCGAAACTATGAGGTGCAGATAGACTCGATGGGCGGCGAGGCAAGACTTCGAAAAAGAAAACAGGAACTGCTCAGTCAGTTAGAACAACTCAAGACTCGTATTGACCCGACTCAAAATCAATCGACCTCCCCAGTTCAAACTGCGATCTATTACACGCGATCTGATGACCGTGGGAAAACCTTTTGGGAAGACCCCGTCCCGATCATCGCCGAGAACGAGATCTTCTATGGGCAAACTGCTCTCCATATCAATTCTCGTGGGCTTTATGTGGGATACACCGCTGAAGCCGGAGACAAAATCATTCACACCTTTGCCACTCATAGCGAAGATGGTGGTAAGACCTGGTCGCGTGCCGAACAACTGAGCACCACGGAGTATAATTGCTTCGATCCGCAATTGGCGAACATTCCAGGTGATGGTGTCATCATGACTTGGTGGGAGAAAGAAGAGACTGAGACTCAAGGCAGGACGCGGCACAATTTTGAGGGAATACAGGAAGCCCTGGATGAGGGCTTAATCCAAGGGAACCAAAGAAGGCAGGAACGCTCGCTCATCAAATACTCGCGCCGCGTCGGCGGAACATGGCAGACCGAGAAATTTCTAGCGGACACCTCGCAGTTTATTCCCTATGTCAATGTGGCTACGGGGGCCAACGACGAGTTGTTGGTCCATTGGATTGACCGGTATGGCCCGGAGTGCCGTGTATCTAAAGATGGTGGGGTAACTTGGGAAACGACACTCGATTTCTCACAAGTACTAAACGTTCAAAAGTCGACCACCTTTATGTATGCCGAGGATGGATACCATTTCATCCAAGGAGAGCCCCAGCTGAGAAAATCGACCTCTCTACTTCACAGGAAAGGTTTGCTCAGCGGGGATTGGTCAAACATCATCGACCCGCAGGCTCAGTATTCTTTTCCCCGCCTGGCCTACACAAAAGGCGAACTGCAATCGGTGTGGGGGACAACGGACAACCTGGCGGGGCAATCGGTACTTTATTTCAGGGAGGATAACAAACCTCCAACAAGCGAGTTGATCTATCCGGTCGACGGCGCTTTTACGAAACCTGTCTTGGTTTTCCTATGGGATGCTGTGGACGATATCGCGACAAGAATGACCTACCGTTGGACCATCATGAAGCGTGAGAATCCTGAGGATAAACCTGCGCCTCACAATTGGTTCGAGTATGAGGCCGCAAAAGAAAACCCCATCGATCCCCTAACGGATGGCTATTATACCCTCTTCCTGCAGTCGAAAGATTTTGCGGGGAACGAAGAGACTGAACCGACGCAATTTAATTTCCAAACCTATTATGTTCCACCCAAGGTCGAGATCGAAGGCAAATCCTTGCCTCCAATAGAAATCGAGACACGAAATCTCGAAATCCGGTGGACCGCCGAAGATAATACTACGGCCGACGCTCCTCCTCTCATCGCCTACCGATTGGATGGGAATCCAGTGACCGAATTCGCTCGTCGGGATAGCATCAAGATCCAGGGACTTCGGCAAGGCTGGCATCAAGTCCAGGTCTACGCAAAAGACTCAAACGGAAACATCTATCCCTACGGGGATACCGTATCGGTCAGGGTCAACTTGTCACTCGCATTAGTGTGGGAACAGAAACCTCAACAACCTCAACAGGACGGCGTTGTGTTTGTCAACGGAAACTCGGTCTCACTTCGATGGATTGTCACCGACAACACCGAAGACCAGGGTGTGAATTTCTTTTCATCTGTCCGGTACCTCCACGAGGCCAACACTTCAGATTGGATAGCCCCTCAAATCTTCACTGAGTATGAGTTCTCCGGAGAGGGTGGAGACCCGCTTCCCGAAGGTGCCTATATCTTCCAGGTCATCGCTCAGGACGAATTCGGGAATCAAGTCTTTGGCGACCGTCAAATTGGAAACCTTGCGGGCGCTTACATCGACACCGCTTTTACGGTAGACCGAACCCCTCCCTCTGTCGAATTCAATGAATTGGTCACCTACAACGAGGAGACAAAAGTTCCGACACTCACTGTGGCGGGTACAGACAACTACACCCACGACCATAATTTAAAGTACCAGTTCCGCGTCATAACTCGTGAGGAACCTGATCCACCGTGGTCCGGTTTAGACTCAAGCCCGAGTTTTACCGCGGCTGAGCATCCAATCAAATGGTATTCATGGGGATATGTTGTTGAGGCCCGGGCCCAAGACATCTTGGGAAATGTCACTGCCGAAGTAGCGGAGAGAAACCTGATTTGGTACAAGAGAAGTCCTGCTCTATTGTACAGTCTCGTCGGTGTTGTCGGGTTAGTGGTCCTCGCAGTGCTCTACCTGGTCTTTTCTTCTATGGCCGAAAAGCGACGTCAACGAAAACGTCAAGCCGCAAAGAGAGAAGCCGCTAAACAGTCCTCGGCAGGGGGAGTGGTTACAGCCGAAGTGACGGGAATGGGCGCATCGACAGCGGCTGAGGAAGACGATCTCTTTCAAGTTTCGGAAACCTCGGTCTCAGAAACAGGAGCAGGCGGGGACGATGTTTTCGGTACGCCGGAGCCCACCCCACTTTCATCGGATTTCAGTACCGCCGAAACATCTACCGGTTTTGAAGATCCATTTAGTACTACCGAGACGACGGTATTCGATGATCCATTCGCCGACGCGCCTCCTGAGGGCGGAGAGCCGGAACCGGCCGCGCAGCCGCCGGAAGACGATTCCCCGCTTGAGATCGGCGGAGGTGAAAGTGGAGTCGACGAGCCTCCACCTCTCTCAATTGGCGCGGAAGAAGAATCGGCAGGCGATGACGATCTCTTCGAAGAACCGACCTCTGCACCCGAAGAAAAGCCAACAGAAGAAGAGAAAAAGAAACCAGACTGGTCCGCGGATGACAAAGTCGATCTAGATGACAAGGACCTGTTCGACCCTCTGTCTTAGAGGGTTTCGAATCAAGTAACAGTCGGCTCCCTCGGCGGTAGTCCGAGGGAGCCTTTTCTATTTAGGCCTGGAAGGAAACAGACAATGTTAGATATGAAATGGATTCGGGAGAATCCGGAAGAAGCCGAAAAGGCTTTGAAATCGAGGAATCCAGAGATTGAACTCGTTCGTTTATTGGATCTCGACCTTCAGCGGCGCGAGGCCATTACTCATTCGGAATCTCTCCGAGCAGAGCAGAACAAAGTGGGGAAGGAGATCCCCCAGCGAAAGAAAGCCGGCGAATCCGCGGATGAGTTGATTGCTCGTCTCTCGGAAATTAAGCGAGAAGCCCAGGAGGCTCAGGATCGTCTCAAAGGAATCGAATCCGGATTCGAGGAAATATCACTGGGGTTGCCCAACATTCCACACGATTCTGTGTTGCGATCGCTGGACAAAGAAGACAATCAAGTGGTGAAGACTTTTGGGGAGAAACCTGACTTCGGTTTTCCCTTTAAGAACCACCTCGAATTGACAGAAGGGTTGGGGATTCTCGATTTCGAGCGATCTGCCAAGATCACTGGGGCGGGATTCCCCCTTTATATCGGCGATGGAGCCCGTCTCGAGAGGGCCCTGATCAATTTTTTATTGGATGAAAATGAGGAAGCCGGTTTCACCCCTCTGGGTCTTCCTTATCTGGTCAATGCCGAAACCGGGTACACCTCGGGGCAACTGCCGAAGTTTGCGGACCAGATGTATCATGTCACTGAAGACGACCTGTACATTATCCCGACTGCCGAGATCGCACTCGGGGGTCTCCATCGCGATGAAATTCTGGCGGATTCCGAACTTCCACTGCGTTACACCGCTTACACCGCCTGTTTCCGTCGCGAGGCGGGAACCTACGGCGCCGAGGAACGCGGGTTGGTGCGGACTCATCAGTTCAACAAGATCGAACTCTTTTCGCTGGTGACTCCGGAGCAATCTTATGAGGAATTGGAACTACTCAGGGGTCGCGCGGAGCAGTCGGTCGAGAAACTGGGGTTACACTACCAGACAACCGATCTGGTTTCGGGGGATTTGGGGCAAGCGGCGGCCAAGACCTATGACATCGAGGTGTGGTTACCCGGGCAAGACCGATTTTACGAGGTCTCTTCCTGCAGTAATTGCGAAGCTTATCAAGCCCGACGAGGGAATATCCGGTTCCGTAGGGGAAAAGATGGGAAACCTGAATTTCTTCATACATTGAATGGATCTTCGCTCGCAACTTCAAGGCTGATGATTGGAATTCTAGAATGCAACCAGCGGGAGGATGGAAGCGTGTCGATCCCGGAAGTCCTGCGTCCCTACATGCGAGGCCAGGAGTCCTTAAAAAAATAGGACTCCACCCCACAGAAAGCCAAGGTCTCAGT
>JAJDBZ010000471.1 GCA_029261095.1 Candidatus Omnitrophota bacterium
GGGGTGGTCGACAATCTCAAGGAGTTGATCTCCACCGAATGCGAGGTCGATCCCGGTCAGCTCCGTTTCACCGAGCATCACATCGAGCATCACTTAGCGCATATCGCCAGCGGGTATTTTATTTCCCCCTGGGAAAAGTGCGCGGGATTCTCACTCGATGGGTCGGGAGATTTTGTCACCTGTATGATGGCCGACTGTGAGGGAGACGAGATCCACATCAAAGATCGAATCTATGTTCCCCATTCTCTGGGTTCGCTCTACACCATGGTCTGCGAGTTCATCGGTTATCAGAAATACGGCGACGAGGGAAAAGTGATGGGCCTCGCGCCTCTCGGGAAGGACACCTATCACGACCTGTTCGAGGAGATGGTGATCCTGACTGCTAAAGGGGTCGAGCTGAATCCAAAATATTTTGTTCCTTTTGGCGAGAGCCAGGGATTGTCCATCGACGACAACGGACAGGTGGCAGTGCACCGTCATTACTCCGACGAGATGGTGAACCTTTTCGGCGATGCCCGCGAATCACACGCGGAGATTACTGAAAGAGACCAGGACCTCGCATTTGGATTGCAACGAGTTTTCGAGAAGGGGTACATGCACCTGCTCAATCTGCTCCACGAGAAGGTTCCCCACGAACGGATCGCTATGTCCGGCGGTTGTGTGCTGAACAGCGTGGCCAATGGAAAGATGTTCGACGAAACCCCTTTCCGTGAGACCTATATCCAACCCGCGGCCGGGGATGAAGGTCTGGCTCTCGGTGCGGCATTGTATGTTTCCAATTCGGTGCTCAAAGAGGGAAAACGGTACGTGATGGAAAACTCTTATCTCGGCCCTGAGTATTCGGAGTCCGAGATGGAGGCCGCGCTCCAATCGGCCGGAGTCAACTATAAGAAACTCGATCGCGAATCCCTCCTCGAAGCCACCGCGAGCGAGATCGAAGCGGGCAATGTGGTGGGTTGGTTCCAGGGGCGGATGGAATGGGGGCCGCGCGCTTTGGGCAACCGTTCAATTCTAGCTCACCCGGGCCGCCCCGATATGAAAGAGATCCTCAACGCTCGCATCAAACACCGCGAACCCTTTCGCCCCTTCGCCCCTTCGGTCCTCGTGGAAAGACAGACCGAACTTTTCGAGAAGACGCACCCCTCCCCCTTCATGCTGCATGTCTACGAGATCAAACCGGAGTGGCGCCAACGCCTCTGCGCGGTCAACCATGTCGACAACACCGGACGACTCCAGTCGGTATCCCGAAACGAAAACCCCCTGTATTACGACCTCATACAAACCTTCGAAAAACGAACCGGCATCCCGGTCATCCTCAACACCAGCTTCAACGAGAACGAACCGATTGTCTGCGAACCAAAAGAGGCCATCGATTGTTACACCCGGACCAAGATGGACGCGCTGGTGATGGGACCGTTCTTCTGTAAGAAGGCGTGAGGGGATCGATCTCGATTCCGTTTGCAATTCATCGAGACCCTGCCTAAACTGGTGGAACATGAGTGAGAACCATGACTTCTTTCAACCTTTCCTTTCCAGAAGACCAATCCAATCGAATCGTTTCCCTCGCCTCGCAACGAGGGTTTGGTTCCCCAAACGAATTCCTCGAGCATCTCGTATCCGATGCTCTTAATGACCGCCTGGAGGATTTGTTGGAACAAAAGGTCCTTGAAGCGAAACAAGATGAGGCGACCGAATGGACCGATGAGGATGGGCGTTCATTCGGACTGAGGGGAAGAAGCTTGCCAAAAAAGGCAGGTGCTAAAAGTGGAAGAAGAAGGCCCTAATCCCATTGCATCCCATTCCAACTTGATATCCCCTGAGAATTACCCGACGTGGTTAATTGTCTTTCTCAGTCCTTGCTTTTTAGCCATTTGGGGATATACGCTACGATTTGCTACTGTGATATTTTATGATGTCATGTACGACTATATTTTATTCGCCCAGGATTTGTGAGAATTTGGTAATGAAACATTGGAGAGACCATGGTCCTAACGGAAAAGCCAAATAGGCCCAGGCTCATGATCTTCTTTAAACTGGCCGCTATAGGTGCGGGGCTTTCAATCATTTTTTTGGTTGTTCTTCGGACCCGCACTCTATTTTGGAAGAAATAATCCGTACAACTCAATTACAGGTGCATTGGGTGAACCATGCTTGTTGATGGTTGTAGTTATTACGGTGTATACAATTCTCGCACCCTTTTATTTCCTATGTGCGATTTGTCGGAACCCGTGTTTGAATTGAGGAATTGAGGTCAAATTCATTTACCCCCATCAAGGAGAAAAGCGGGTTCACTCTCCCGCAAAAGCATCCACCGAAACCGCCACATCCCCCGCCGCCTCAACCAACTTCCGATCGGCTGTCACCAACTTCATGCCTCGTTGTCTGGCCAAGGCGAGGAACTCGCAATCGTAGGCGGTGCACCCGGTCTCCTTCGCCAGCGAAAGCACAACCTGAGATGGGACTTCGTATTCGTTCCCCGCGAGGAGGGATTCCGCCTCCTCCTGGATGGCGATCGCTTTTTGAAGGTCGATGAGATCCTTCCGGATATAGAGGGCCAGTACGTTTCGGAAATCGCTCCTCCAGAGAAGGGGGGCGATCCATTCCGGGTCCTTTTGGAAGAGGGTGTCGACTGGGTCGGTGAACTCAGTGCGCAGGAAGAAGTACACGAGGATATTCGTGTCGACAACGATCATGGTCGTCCTTCATCGATGGCGGCTTGAATTTCGTCGGCGTCGAATCGCTGGGGTCCGAGGTCTTTCCGCAAACTTCGAACCCTCTTCAGTCTCTCTTCCGGTGAGACCTTCTTGGCGAGCACTGTGTTGTTCAAGGAGAAGATCACCTGGCTGTTGAGGCTCCGATGGTTCTCTTCCGCAGATCTCTTGAGGGCTGAATAGAGATCGTCGGGGACGTTTTTGATCGTGAGGGATGGCATCTGAAAAGACCTCCGGATGGTGCCGTTATGGTTGCATTATGGTTGCAAAGCGCTGACCCCGTCAATCCCTCGGCCCGCGTTTCGAGTTCAATATGGCTAGAATTGGGGCACTATTTGACAGGAGATCCAACCCAATGACCCCCTACCTCGAATCCATCCTCTTTCGTTTCGAAGGCGTGAAGGAGCTCGGCGATCGGACCTTCCAACAGATACCCTCCGACGAGGCTTTCCGGTGGACTCCCGATTCGGAGCCGAATTGTATCGGAGTCCTGGTCCAACACCTTCATGGAAACATGCTCTCGCGGTGGACCGATTTCTTAACGAGCGATGGGAACAAGGAATGGCGTGATCGGGATGGGGAGTTCACCTTTCGACCCGAGAGGACTCGCGAGGATTATCTGCGGCTTTGGGAGGAGGGGTGGAAGTTGACTCTCGATACGATCGCTGGCTTAGGCCCCGAGGACCTTGAGAAGACGGTCACTGTTCGGGGGCAGCCGATGACCGTCATCGATGCGCTTCATCGACAACTCTCGCACTACAGTTATCATGTGGGACAGATCGTTGTGCTGGCCAAGATCCAGAAATCGGCGGAGTGGGAGACCCTCTCCATCGCGAGGGGGAAATCGAAGTATTACGTTCCGACAAAGAAGGATTGAACCATGATCGAGATGACGAATGGCGAACTCTGGAAGTGGCTGCTGTTTGGGAACATTCCGATCTATTTCTTTGTGGCGGTCTTGGTTTGGGGAAATCCGTTGGATTTCTTGATGCAATCTCTAGATCGAGATGATCATAGTTTGCAGGCCGAACATGCCGCCGGATTTGATATGATCCTTTTCCTGATTTGTTGTGTCGCCCTAATTGCTGCGGAGTACCAAATTGCCACAAGATTCTTCGTGACAATTGTTCCCTTCTAAAGGAGTCACCTCAATGGATTTGGAGGTTGGACGGGCCAGAGTAATACTTGATCGAGAAAGGAGAATGAGGGCTTGCATCTCAATCGGAAAGGGGTGAGCGCCAACACCACCCGATTTATCTCCACGGAATACGTTTCATTTCCCCATCTGATGAGCTAAAATCTTTAGAGCTCCCACAATTACGACGAAAACCAATGGGAGACGATCGCAAAATTGGCAGATTACGCTGGAGTCAGGAGTTTCAAAACGTATGAATTCATCCCACGAGGAATACAGCCCTAGTTATACTCTCGCCCTTCGGCTAGAGATTCCAAATTCACCGGGCATGCTCGGGCGCATTACCACACAAATTGGTGAAGCGGGCGGAAATATCGGTGCGGTGGATATTGTCGAGGCGGTCGACGACGCGTTAGTCCGCGATATCACCGTCAATGTTCGCGACGAGGCTCATGGGAAAAAAGTGGCCCGGATGGTACGCGATATCGAGGGCCTCAAACTGATCAGTGTCTCCGACAAAGTGTTTCTCCTCCACTTAGGAGGGAAGATCAGCGTCCAGCCCAAAATGAAAATTGAAACACGTGAAGCGCTTTCTCGCGCTTACACACCGGGTGTCGCTAGAGTTTGCCAAGCGATACACGAATACCCACGCACGGCCTTCAACCTTACCATCAAGAGCAACACGGTTGCGGTGGTCACCGATGGTACAGCGGTTTTGGGGTTGGGTGATATTGGCCCCGAAGCCTCACTTCCCGTTATGGAAGGAAAGGCGATGCTGTTTAAAGAGTTCGGTGACATCGACGCGTTTCCCATCTGCCTCGACACCAAAGACCCCGACGAAATCGTTGCGGTGGTCAAAGCGATCGCTCCAACCTTTGGGGGAATCAACCTCGAGGATATCAGTGCTCCCAGGTGTTTCGAAATCGAGAGACGACTGAGGGAAGAGATCGATATCCCCGTCTTTCATGACGACCAACATGGAACCGCTGTTGTTGTACTCGCCGCCGCTATCAATGCCGCCAAAGTGGTTCATAAAGAAATGGGAGATATGAAAGCGGTCATCCTGGGAACAGGCGCCGCCGGTTATTCTTGCGCCAACATGCTCATCAATGCGGGTTTCAGAGAGGTTATTTGTTGCGATTCAGCCGGAATCATTTTCGAAGGCCGCAAAGAAAACATGAATTCAAGTAAAGAGCGAGTCGCCAAAATCACGAACAAGAAAAAGATTCAGGGTTCCGTTTTGGAAGCCTGTTCCGGAGCCGACCTCTTTCTCGGCTTGTCCAGGCCGAACACGTTATCAATTGACGCGATCAAGAAGATGGAACGCGATCCCATTGTCTTTGCTCTTGCTAACCCCGACCCCGAAATCGATCCACGAGAGGCGGCGAAAGTGGCTCGCATCGTGGCCACCGGTAGAAGCGATTTCCCAAACCAGATTAACAATGTCCTCTGCTTCCCCGGCATCTTTCGTGGTGCATTGGATGTAAGAGCCCGGGAAATCAATGAGGAGATGAAGTTAGCAGCGGCGAAAGCGCTTGCTGGAACTCTCCGAATCGGCGAGCTGTCAGAGGAGTACATTATTCCCTCAGTTTTCAACAAGAGTGTCGTTCGCCACGTCGCGGACGCTGTCGCCAAGGCAGCGGTGAAAACCGATGTGGCGCGACGGAACCGTCCGATGAAAGGACGCGAAGAGGTTACCATCTACTGAAACAGAATGCCTATGATTCGATGAAGAGGGGTTGCCGCTCATGAATCCTCCCGCCCGTCTGTTGGTGAGGTGGCGCGCGCTCTCCGAACTCAAGAGTCATGTCGACCTCCTTGGGTGGCTAGGTGAAAACCTCCCGGCTGAAATTCTTATTCTTTCCGCGTCACCGGTTCCCGGGGGCGAAACTAACTCCCGCATCCGCGTCGAATCAATCCGGGAGTCCTGGAAGATCCATCCCGCAACGCGGCTCTTAAGGGGATGGAAAGGCGCAGCTGAAGTGTTCGATCCGGATGTCGTTCTCGCTTTAGATGAGGCCTATTGCCTTTCCACATACCAACTCGTGCGTTGGGCTCAT
Source organism: Candidatus Omnitrophota bacterium (assembly GCA_029261095.1). Lineage (GTDB taxonomy): Bacteria > Hinthialibacterota > Hinthialibacteria > OLB16 > OLB16 > JACKFH01. The sequence continues at coordinate 5,907 of JAJDBZ010000471.1, forward strand.
TCCAGAATGAAACCCGCACTCTTTCTCTCTTGTCAAAACATCGACCGGCCTTTGCCCATGCCATTTAAACGGATCGAATCGTCAGTGTTGAAAACGGCTTCCGGTGGGTGGTTTCTGAACGACGACGCATTGGACCGGGCGAAAGCAAGGGGTTTCGCTGATGTCGGCCAAGTTATTCCGCTTCCCATCAATCCTAAAGACTACCCTCTAATTGGAGAAAGTGCTCCAGAGCCGGTTTTCTCTCAACCCTTTCAAGTGACCACCCCGCTTACTATTGGCTACGCGGGAAGACTGGTTCCAGAAAAAGGACTCGAAACACTGATCCTCGCTTGCGACCAAACGAGAGATCGCTTGTTGATCGTTGGCGAGGGGCCTGAACGACAGCGACTGGAGGACCTGGCTGCGGGAACGGGAATCGAATCGGAATGGCTAGGTTCGATCCCATCAGACCAAATGCCAGAGGTCTATTCAAAAATGGACGTCTTGGTCCTACCGTCGTTGGAAACGCCTAGATGGAAAGAACAATTCGGAAGGGTTTTGGTTGAGGCCATGGCCTCGGGTGTCCCTGTTGTGGGTTCACGGAGCGGAGAGATCCCGAAGGTCATTGGAGAAGCCGGCCTCCTCTTCGACCCTGGCAATACCCAATCGTTGGCAAACCAACTTAAGTCGCTGAAAGAGACTCCTGACCTATATGAGAAGTTGCGAGATCACGGCATTGCGAGGGTTCGGGCGCTCTACACAATCGAAAGGGTGGGCTCACAAATTTGCAGGTTGTTGAACGAAAGTGGCATAAGTTTAATTGGGGGTTATACTTAAAACACGGAAACGCCGGAATCTCCACCCTTGTCTTTACAGGTATCCTTCGACGTGTAAAATATTGAATCACCGATAGGGCGGAGACCGGAGTTTGGTTTCCGATACGGGAAAAGGTATCCGAAAAACAGTAATTTCGGTTACTTAAACCGGACCTGAGGAGTTGAGAAAGTCAGTTCAATGGCTAAAGGTAAAGGCAAACAGAAATCCGAAAACCCATCCACGCCTGATACGAAGGAAAGAACCCAGGCGGCGATTGCGGTGGAAAGCGATCTCGAAAGATTTTCCGCGTTCCAGTATTTAGCGGTCAATGTGGCTTTTTGGATTTTCTGCATCGTAAACTATTTTGTGGCGAAGTGGTTCATGGGAGAGGGCACGGGTCTCGTGTTCTTCTTCAGTGTACTTTCAGTAGGATTCACTGTGGCGTGCATTATCTCCTACCTGCACGACCGGTTTTATGAAGACGATCTTCCGAATCCAGAGTCGCCCTGATCAGTTGAGCCAGAGGGGGAAGTCTATTCTCCCGACCTCTTAATAGCCTACCTTAGTTCTTTCCAACTTCTTTTGGTCTGAGTGGGATCGTAACGCTTATGAAAATCGTTACCGGTCAGACTATGGCCGAAATCGATCGGATCGCGATCCAAGAGAGAGGTATTCCCTCTTTGACGCTGATGGAGAATGCCGGTCGCGCAACCGCGCGACATTTCCATCAGCTTTGCGGAACCCTCTCAACACGAGTCATCGTCCTATGTGGAAAAGGAAACAACGGAGGCGACGGTTTGGTCGCGACCAGATATTTATTGGGACGTGGATATCGACCCAGGGTGATTCTGACTCACCCTCCGGAAGAACTCTCCCCCGATAGTCAAGCGAATTTTAAGCGATTCCGGGTCCTCCCCTTCTCCCGTTGGGGAGTGTGGGGGGAGGAGGCTGTTTCCGAATGGTTTCGGGAAAAACCGGTGGTGGTCGATACCCTTTTAGGGACAGGCGCCAAAGGGAAACCGAGAAGTCCCTATGACGAGATTATTAACCGCGCAAATGCAAACGCTTCCTGGTCATTAGGGGTCGACATCGCAAGTGGAGTCGACTCGGACACAGGCGAAGTGGCGGGTGAGGCGATCGGTTGTCGATCCACTATTACGTTCGGACTTCCGATG
>JAJDBZ010000472.1 GCA_029261095.1 Candidatus Omnitrophota bacterium
GAAACCCGATTTGGGGGCGGAAGGCTGGGCAGGGGGACAGCAAGAGGATCTCGCGGGAACGCTCGGCGCCGAGAAGAAACCGGAGCCAGTCCTGAGTCCTCCCACTATTCCAGTACCCACCCCGGCGGATGAATCGGATGATGACCCATTCGGGTTGTCGATTGAGGGCGAATCGGCGTTAGGCGAACTTCCTGATGGGAAGGACGAAGACATTGTCTCGGACGTAGGAAGCGCTCCGGCGTCCGACGATTTGTTCGGTATATCCGAGGAAAGCGTTGGCGAAGCGCAAGCGGATGTCGGACCTGAAGAATCGAAGACAGACGAAGGGGAAGACCCGTTTGGGTTTTCCAAGGTCTTCTCGGACGATGAAGAGGAGCAGCCGGAAGACCCGTCAACGCCTGAAACCAACGCTCCTGTAAGTGAAGAACCGGTTGACCTGTTTGCATCTGCCGAGGACGCCCCACAGTTCGAGGCGATCGAACCGGGTGAGGATCCGCTGAGTGCGGACGAGACCGACTCGGAAGCTGAGCCAGCGCCGCCACAAGATGTATCTGAGAGTCCATTGGACCTATCAACCCCAGAACCCGATGAGTCAGACGAGGAGGATCCATTTGGACTCCTTACCACACCGGCTGAACCTGAATCTGAGGATGCAACTGAAGAAAAGGTCGACGACCTATTCGGTTCGCCACCCCCGCCATCGGAGGAGGAAGGTGGGGAAGAGGATATCTTCGGGTTCGGGAACTACTTCGAAGATTCCGATTCCGACAAGCCGGAATAGCGAATCTTCAACCCTTCCAAAAATTTCCTTGACACAACCACCCATTCCGCGCCATATTTATAGTAACGCGGAAAGGAGGTGGTCCACTTATGAATGACGGTAATAAACGTAGTCGATTATGTGGTACGGCGAGCGTAGGTGGCTGGGAGGTGAGCTCAGGCTGAGCCATCCCGGGCGTATATCGCCACCTTGATGTTCAGGAGGGCCGAACGTTCGGGAGGCGCACACCAGTGTGCCGCCAGTGTTCGTTAGTAAGCCTGACGCTCGCTCTCCAAAATAACCAGTAACACCGGAAAGAGGCTCTTCCCGATTGGGAAGGGCCTCTTTTTCGTATCCGGTACCTGTGGTTCTTGGTGAGAAACCGGTCATCCCTACGCCTACCAGCTCGAAATCGGGGTACCGTGGATCGAGATTGCGGCGTTTCATGGGATCTGAAAAGCGATCTCGTGATTCGCCGTATCATTCGTGGATCCATAATCCAACAGCACCGAACTCCCATCATTCTTCTTGATCAGCTCGAAAGAGTCATGCAAGTCTCCAAGACAGGTTTTGGATTCAAAAGCGATATGATCATTCTCGATTTTGAGAATCTGATAGAGCTGTGCGTCTCCAGCCAGCATCTTGTAGACCTCGTCGTGATCGCTATTGATTTCGTACATTTTCGGCCCGCTTACGGAAACGACATAGATTGTACCAGGAGCGTCGTTCGCAACGGACCGATTTCCATGTACTTTTCCTGTTCGAGCGTAACTGTGGTCATGGCCGGTAAGGACCAGATCGACACCATACTTGTCAAAAAGAGGTGTCCAGGCCTTGCGAATCTCGGGGTTGTCTCGTTTCTGACGAGTGGCGTAGAGAGGATGGTGAACGATGACCACAGTCCAACGGTTTGGATTGTCGCTGAGAACCTTCTCTAACCAGGGAACTTGCTCTTCAATCATCTCGTTGGAATTCAATGCAATGAATCGGACGCCTTGATAATCGATGTAATACACTGTCTCGAGCAATCCCTCCGGTCCGTTTTCAGGAAAAGCGAACTGAGGATTCCAAAAACGCGAGAGTTTCTGATCTCGAATTCCGAGCAATCGATTCTTGAGAGACTTGTTTGAGCGATATTCATGATTCCCCGGTGTCGCAAGGCAGGGGATGATACGATTCGCCCAACCGAGAGCCTCAAACCATTCCGCCCACTCGCGGTCGCTGTTTGGATGGTTCACCAAATCCCCGGCGTGGACGATAAAAGCCGCATCGGGCGCGTCCATGATTGCTTGACGAATGGTCCTGGACCAATGGGAGAGTACATCGTTTTGCGCATCGCCCATATATATGAACTCGAAAGGTTCATGCTCAGTTTTTGCCGTCGTAAAATGGTTCCATTCCGACAACCCCAAATCGGACCCGACCCGGTAAGAATAGATTCTCCCCGGATCTAGATTCACAAAGTTGACCGTGTGGTAGTAGCAGGTCTCGCTCGCTTCAAGGATCATCCTTTCGGAAAGGGCAGGGGTCCGGAGAACCTCGCCATCCAGCACTCGAGGGTCATGAGAAGCTTCGAGGATCAACCCGAAAGGTTCGACCAAAGGTTTCTTGGTGCGCCAGACTACGGACATGGAAGTGGCGGGGTCCCCCGACCATGTCAAAACAACTCTCTGAGGAGTGAGGTCTGGGTCGATCGGCACTTCCTCCGCCTTGGTGTCGACATCGGAGGCAATGAGCAGGACCGCGATAAGGAAAACCAGCACCATACCTAGCCACCGTTTGTTGTTGAGTGTTTCGATTAGGTTAGTCATGCCATCATTATCACCAACAAAAATTACCCGACGGTTACCCAATGATTAGGGCTTTAAGATTTTTTCTGAATGGATTTCAGCGAGGACGAACCCCACCAGGGAGGGGAGATGCGGTTGGGTTTGCCCTGTCGGCTTTCTCTTTTTGTATCAGATAGAGGTTCCGGAGATAGATGAAACTCCCGGTGGATTGGCCCACCATGAAGACGGGATCCTGGCGGTAGCAGGCGTAAATGAGGAGGAGCGTGGACCCCGCCAAACTCAGGTACCAGAACGCAAGTGGGACCACACTCCTCCCTTCTTTTTCGCTCTTCAACCATTGCACTAGAAAACGTGCCGTGAACATCGCCTGGCCCGCGAATCCAAAAGCCAGCCAGAAATATCCGACTTCTTCGCTATTCATTGGATCGTCTCCTGAATGTCGAGCTGAGATCGGATCGCCGGCTCGACCCTTCGTTTCTGAAACCAAAGAACAAACAGGGTGTCGCCCAACCCCACCCAGAGCCGATTGCCAATCCCATACTTCGTCTGGCCATAACTTCTCTCACGGTGAGCGACCGGAATTTCACAAATCCGGTATCCACGAACCCGTATCAAAGTGGGGAGGAATCGATGCATCCCCCTGAAGAGGGGGAGGTTGTCGGTGCACTCACGATAGAAGACCCGAAGGGAACAACCGACATCGGTCACCGATTCCCCGGTCATCCAATTCCTGAATCCGTTTCCGATCCGAGACGAAAGTTTTCGCATGACCGTGTCACGACGTGTGGTACGGATACCATTAACCATATGGACGTCTTGATTCTCCAATACTCGAAGTAATTTCGGGATATCATTCGGGTCATTCTGTAAATCACCATCCAGTGTGGCTATCACTCTACCTCTACCGTTTCGAAAACCGACCGCCAACGATGCGGATTGGCCATAGTTGCGGTCGAGCTCAATGTATCGATGATATGGATTGCAGGCGCAAAGATTCTTTAGGACCTCCAAACTGCAGTCTGCGGACCCGTCGTCGATCCAGAGGCATTCCCATTCAAGCGGACTTGGTTCGAACACCTGTTCGATCTCGCTTGCAAGAATCAGGATCGAATCTTCTTCATCTTTGATCGGAACAATGACAGAGAGGTCAAGGTCCTCGGTTTTCTGGAGATCTTCGAGTACGGGCGTAAGGACAGGGGCAGTCATGTTTCTCCTCCAATCTCTATCAGTGTCAACGAAGGACCATCGAGTGGATCGATGGTGGTGATCAAGTTTCGGTTCGTCGGGTACTTACTCAAAAACTTCGTATAACCCAGCAATTTCGTGGGTGTTGAGGGGAGCGTTTCCGCGGAAACGATTTCATCCAGGTGTCCATTCAAATAGAACGGGAGTCCGATATAATCTCCATCCAGATCGATGAGGAGGATCTCCCCTTCATCGACATACCGATTGATGGCCGATGCTATTTTCTGTTGTCCGTTTTCCTGGGAACCCAATCCGATGAATCCCGCGTGAATTCCTCCGAGACCGATCAACAATAACGCCATGACTCGCGGAGTCAGTGCTTTCTCGAACCATTCAGCCGGGCCTCTCGCGGGTATGAGCCAGAGTAGTGAAATAAAAACACCTCCGGGCAATGCATAACGGACCCGTCTGCCAAGGAAAACGAGTAAAAGGAACATCGGAATACTGAAAGCAATTCCGAATCGCCAAATCGATTTCTCCGTTCGCTCCAGTCGATTGCCGTGACCGATCTCGAGTAGTTTGAGGAACCCGGGAAGAAAGGCCAGCACAATCCCGAAAGGGAAGACCATGCCTCGATAAAGCTCGTAAAGGACTCCATCGGCCGCGCGTTGGGACACCATTTCGGAATGCCAAACCATCATCAGTTCATCGAATGGAATTCTCTGGATGAGGAAAAAGATCCACAGCAAGATGGGAGTCACCGAGGCGAGGATAAACAGAAGGTGTCGAAGCCCAAAAAACCTGGATACCTTTCCCTCCCAGTACAGCCACAAACTGAACCCCGCATAAAAAAAGAGCAGCGCGATCGGTCCTTTGGTGAGGATCGCCCATGCCATCCATGCTCCAGACATGAGCGCCCAGACATTTCCTTTTGGGAGCTGAATCGATTTCCAAAAGAGGTAGACGGAGGCCATAACTTGGACCGAGAAAAGCCCGTCTATTTCACCGAGAGTCCCCTTTATCCAGACCTCCGGAGTGATTAGGTAAACCAACCCAACGAGAAGCCCGCGGCCACTCCAACTTTGGGCCCACCTGCCGATAAGCAGCGCCCCTGCGAGAGTTCCGATTGCGGAGGTAAGGCGTAGACTCCAATGGCTCACTTCGCCAAACGGAAGCGACACAACCCTGATCGCCCAATAGAAACCGGGTGGCTTCTTCAGATAGGGTTCGTTCAAGTAGGTTGGGAGAACCCAATCGTTACGGTCCCACATTTCCTGTGCAGGTACGGCTCGATGACCCTCTTCGTTTTCAAGCTCACCCGTTCCAAGGAACGGGAGATAAAGCCATGCCCAAATGAGAATGAGGACAAAAGCGGCTTTCACCGTATGACACCAAGAGGTCGCTGACTGTTTCTTCACCATTCAGATTCATCCCAAACAGGGATTATGGAGGTTCGTTCATTACGGTTTCATTACCCTTGAATCAGAAAATGATTTATTGGAAGCATGGCTTGTCACTCGTCCCAAGAGTGCCTGTAGGATTCTTTTCCTACCCAATCTAACCTTACCTCTCCATGACCCCCTCAGCTCTTCGGCCTTTCCCAATCCGCAAAATAGTCATGCACAGCGCATGTGCCATCACACTTTCCTGGATGGTGGGACAGGTTCTCAAGGATAGGTTTCTCCCTCTGAACTTTGTCTACTACATCCCTGCTGTCGTTTGTTTCATCGCTGGATGTCTCGGTTACCACATGCTCGGAAAAAAATCGAAGCGACTCCGTTTCGTTGTCCTCGCCATTGCGTTTCTTTCCTTGGCCAAGATGATGGCTATCGATTTCGCTTATAACCGATTGGAGTTGCACCCCGAGGAGACGATACGGTTCATTCATTGGAATACATCTGGGGGTCGATTCGGGGTGGATTCGATTATCGAGCCTCTAAGATTGAGGCAACCGGATCTAGTTCTGCTATCAGAGGCGCCAGCCGATCTCGAAATCCGGGAAATCGCGCGGACCGTTTTCGAGAATGGTTACTGGTTTCGAACCGATGGGATGGCATTAATCGGTCGATATCCAATCGATGTCGTAGAAAGGTTAGAACTCCCTGATGGGCGTGCGTGGGCAGTGAATCTGAAAACGAACGGGACCGGAATCCACCTGCTTGCGGTAGATCTCCGCGCGAACCTTTTTGTCGACAGAAAACCCGATCTCGATGTTATCGCCGACTGGGTTGAGGATCAGATGACGGATCAGCCGCTCATCGTCGTGGGGGATTTCAATACGCCTCGCGATTCGGTTCATTTTAGAAAACTGCGGGAAAATCTCCGTCACGCATATGAGCTGGCAGGTAGCGGTTGGCCCTATTCTTGGCCATTCCCGTTTCCAGTAATCCAGACGGATCATGTCTGGCACTCGAAAGGAATCATTGCTCTTCAACATCAGTATGTTTACACAACTGGCTCCGATCATCTGCCCCAAGTGTTCAATTTCCATCTGAAACCCTACTAAACAAACCTTTTGACAGCAGCCAACGAAACTAGCAGAATCCGTGCGGAGATCATCTGAACCACCGGATGACAAGGAACCGGAAGGGAACACACTTGGACCCATGAGCGTCGTGGCCGTGATCGCTAAACTAGACGATGTTCCCGTTGTGATTCCCTGGGCGATAGAATTCGCGAGAGCGAGGGATACTTCACTCGTCATCCTGTGTTGGTTTTACTCACCAACCCCAAAACCCCTGGAAGACCTATCGAAGAACCCCGATCCAGCCGCGAAGGAGCTATTGGCTACGATCCAGGATCTTTGCGTTGCCGAATCGGAAGAGGAACCCCCGATCGAAACCACCATCTTGTCCCACCAACAACCCCAAAGCATCGCGAGCACCATAGAATATGTCTCACATGAAGATGTCGACCTTTTGGTTGCGGCAACAAAAGACAGGACTGGAAAGAAAGGGGCGACTTTCGAATCAAACCTCCTTCTAAGGCAGTCCCCCCACAACACACTTATCCTTTTTCCGAACACCGCTCCGGCTGAAGTCGGTGGGCGGAAAATGGTTATTACCCAAGAATCCACCCACGACCGTGCGGCGATCGCCATGGGCGGAAAATTGGCCTCCCGGTCTAACAAGAGATTGGTCATCGCGTCCATTGTCGATGAAGATGATGAGGGGGCGATGGAGGCCACACGGCGCGAAATCCTGCAGAATGCCCGAGATGCGGGTGTGGACCAGAAATCGGTCCGCTCCGTGGTTTTCGGGAGAGATGAGGGGTTAGACGATTTCACAAAGCTGGCCGAGAACCAATGCCTTATTCTCTTAGGTGCCGATCACCCGAAGCTGGTTCGTCGAATCTTGGAATCGACCGACCATCCCACAGTTGGGGTCGTAAAACGGTCTCCGCCGCTTAGTACCATGGGAAGGAGATCCATCCCGAATTGGGTGCCGCGATTAAGTCCAGCCGATTATGCCGATCTCATCCACACCCTTCGTACGGGGTCGCGATTAGGTGTGGATTTCCTTTCCATGCTTGCCGCGGCAGCCGTGATTGCGACGTTAGGGCTAC
>JAJDBZ010000473.1 GCA_029261095.1 Candidatus Omnitrophota bacterium
GAGATGTATGGGAATATTTGGGACCATTTTTCATTGGTCTATGAGTATGACAGTGGTGTCCGGGGGTATCACAACTGTCGTCACTGGAAGGGCACACCAAGCCGGGTCAAGGATTATATATTCGGTTCCAAGGGCACCTGCGATGTTTTTGGAAAATCGATTTCGGGAGATAGCCCTTGGACTTATGAGGGTGAAGAGAAGGACATGTACCAGAACGAACATGACATGCTCTTTGCCTCAATCCGAAAAGGTGAGCCAATCAACGATGGAGACTACATGTGGAAAAGCACCCTGCTGGGAGTCATGGGTAGGATGGCAGCCTACTCCGGAGACGTAATCACTTGGGAAGGGGCCCTTCAATCGGACCTCGACCTCGGTCCTAAGGATTACGAGTGGGGACCGGCGCCCGAAGTGGTCATCGCAGCCCCAGGGAAAACGAAATACGCATAACTCCTCAGGTGGGTTTTCAAAACAGAATTCGCTAAACGAAAAGGCCTCTCACTTCGAGGGGCCTTTCCTTTTATGAGCAGGACTTGATTTAGTTGTTGCGGTCAAAAATCCAGAGAAAGGGTCGTCGCTCTTCCTGTGGGACGACCTGTTGTTGCGGAACCTGTTGCGGTTGGACCATGGGTTGCTGTTGCACCTGCCCCTGTGGGTAAGGGTTTTGCATCATGGGCTGAGTCGCGGGATCTTCAACAACTCCAATCCCTCTTCCCATCCAATTAAAGAACCTTCCAACGGGACCCCGCTGATTTTGGGGTTGGGCATACTGTTGTGGGTAGCCCTGCGGGTAAGCATTCGGCATGGGTGGAGTCATCTGGTACCCCAACTGTTCCGGTGAGGGAGGGGGTGCGGCGGGAATAGTCATCGGTTGGAAGGGTGAATTGATGGCGGCTGGGGGCGCCTGGTTCTGGGGCGCTAGCGGCGGAATCATTGAATCGATCGGCTCACTCGGAACGACGGGGGCTCTCGGTGGGAGTCCAGAGGGTTGATTCATCGCGATCGGTTGTTGCGGTTGTGTTTGGACTTGCGGAGGCGCCGTCACATAGGGAGGTGTATTTGGTTGCGGCGAGTAGGGTTGTTGAACCAGAGGTGGGGCAATTTGTTGGGTCGGGGCCGAAACTGTCACCCCCTGGGTCTTTTGCCAGGATTGATTCAACATCTGTTGGACACCCCCGGTCGGTTGATTTGCAGTTGCCGGGACCGCCGCTTGCGGGGGTTCAACGACTACAACTTCAGCGGGTGGGGGGCTTTCATCCATACTCGGTGGTGGGATACCACCTCCGGGACCCGCGATCTGGGTCATGGCGGGAGGACCGTACTCTTCGACAATCCCTTCAACTTCTTCGACTGGTTCCAATGGAGTCTCCACCGCGGCAGGCGATTCGACTGGAGATTCGTTTTGGGTCGGTGGCGTAACCACCACTGCTGCGGGTGGAGGGGCAGTGACCTGTCCCTGAACTCCGGCGAGAAGAAGATGATTCAACGCATCGCCGACATCCCCCACAAATCCCCTGATTTTTTCTTCGGTCCCAAATCGGGTCCCTTCATGGAGGAGTTTTCCTGAGTGGTTGTCGACTATCTTGATCGAGGTCGCGATCACACCATCGACAACATTGAACGATCCCAACACAACCAGATCGGATTGGAGTCGGTCTCCGATGGCCTTGGCCTGTTCCGGGGCGACATAATAGGTGTCGAGACCGAGTTCTTTGAGTGCCCCGAATATTCGAGGGTAGGGAACAACCTCTAATTGGATATGATTCTGCGTCTTGTACGTGTGGAGACTACGGCGAAGTCCGCGTCCGAGAAGCCGTTCCCAGGAATCGTATTCCGGATTTTCGGTGAGATTGAACATGTCGAGAATCGCTACCGAGGACCCCGGTTTGGCAAAACCGACATCGTCTGCCGCCTGCGATCCGGCGGTGATGACGATTGCCAGGGAAATAATGAGGAGATGCATTTTCTTTTTAATCATGTGAGTCGACTATTCGATTGCTTTCTACTCAGCGAGTATCGATTGAATCTCCTTAAACTCGGGTGTTCCGGCCTTACCCATCAATTCATAAAGGGCCATTTCCGTAGTGGAAACGATTCCCCCTGCTTCTTTAATCCGGTTCAACGCGGTCTTTGTGGCCGCCGGCTCGCGTGACCCGACCGCATCGACCAGGATATGGACTTGATACCCGGCCAAGAGGGCGTGCAGCGCGGTCTGTGCGATACAGATATGGGTTTCGATTCCACCCAGTAAAAGCGTCTGCACATTCATCCCCTTCAGTCTACCCAAAAACTTGGGTTCGCCAAAGCAGCTAAAGGCGATTTTTTCAATCCGATGAACTTCGCCTATGTATGAATCAATTTCAGAATCAGTATGACCCAAACCTCTGGGATACTGTTCGGTGACTAAGAGTGGAATCCGCAGGATCCCCGCGCATCGTGCGACACGACACAGGTTCTTGCGGATGGAATCCGCGTTCGGGATATGAGGGATCAACTTCTCCTGAAAATCGACTATCACAAAGGCAGACTCGTCCCGTTCGGCGATGAGTCGAGCTTTTCTTCGATCCCGGAGCAACCTCTTAACCCTCTTCCTCTAGACCGAACTCCTTCGCCAGGGTGCGGACCGCAAGTTCGGTGTAATCTTCATCAATGACCACTGAGATTTTGATCTCGGATGTTGAAATCATGTAAATATTGATCCCTTTGTCAGCGAGTGTCCGGAACATTCGTGCCGCGACTCCGCCACTCGATTTCATTCCGACTCCGACAACGGAGACTTTGGCCACTTTTTCGTCAACACCCGTCTCCTTTGCGGAAAGGGTTTTGCTGACCCGTTCTGTCGCTTTGATGGCATCGCCAAGGTCTGTTTTGTTGACAGTATAGGACATATTGGCATGGGCATCGTGGCCCACGCTCTGTACTATCATATCGACCGAAATGCCGTCATCGTTAAGCGCTTCAAACACCTGAGCGGCGATTCCTGGTTGGTCGGGGATGCCGAAGAGGGTCAACCGAGCCTCGGTTTTATCCGAACAAATACCTGTTACCAATACTTCTTCCATGCCTTCTACCTCCTCCGAGATCATGGTTCCCGGCAAATCATCGAAACTGGTGAGCACCTGAAGTGGCACTTTATACTTCTTGGCGAAAACGACGGAACGAGTTTGCAGGACTTTCGATCCCGCACCCGCCATTTCGAGCATCTCATCATAAGAGATTCGACTCAGTTTTTTTGCTCTTGGGACGATCCGCGGATCGGCCGCGTAGACACCGTCGACATCGGTATAGATATCGCATCTTTCGGCATCCAGGGCGGCGGCGACAGCGGCGGCGGTGGTGTCGGAGGCGCCACGCCCCATGGTGGTCACCTCCATTGCATCGGTTATTCCCTGAAATCCCGCGATGACAGGCACTTTTCCATTGTCGAGCACCGCTCGCAGACGGGAATCGTCGATCGATAGGATCTTGGCGCGGGTGTGAAAAGAGTCGGTTTTGATCCCCGCTTGGTTAGCGGTGAAAGAGACAGATCCGACCCCAATTTTATGGAGGGCCATCGCCATGAGAGCAATACTGACCTGTTCGCCGGCAGAGGCCAGCATATCTCGTTCACGGCCGGAACCAAACGGATCGATTTCATCGGCCAGCGAGAGGAGACGATTCGTTTCTCCCGACATGGCGCTCACCGCGACCGCTACTTGGTATCCTTTTTGGATATCTTTGGCGATCCGATTGGCATTGTTCATGATCCGCTCGATGTTTGCCATCGAGGTCCCACCGTATTTATGCACAATAATGGGCATTCAAACACTCCAACTCGCCAGCTCCGACCCGATCCCTCATTAGTAGGATCCAATGGCCGGAAATCGAAATCTGAAAGACGGACTCTATCAAAAAGGGGAATCTGTGTCATTCGGTGATGACAGCGTCAAATGACTGCAGGCTGCGAGCCCACATGTAGTGCACTGTTTGTTTTCCGCTGGCTGGGTGATTTCGGGGACGAGATCCTGGCCCAACTAGAATAGAGGCATGGCCTAATTGATCCGGTTCATTGTGAAGAACCCAGTTCGAAGTGCCCCCATGGTGGTAAAATATTCGACATTACCCGTGATTCCAAAGCCGTTGTTTACAAAATTCGCATCCTTGAGTTCGAGCTGCGTTCCAGCCCCCTGACTGTCCTGTTTGGGGCCAAACGAGAAGGATGTCCCGGAGATATTCGGCGGGTCGATATAGGTCCGGTTACTAATGAAGGTGACCGTTACATTCCCGTCACTCCCAGTCATGCTGATCTGGATATTGATCTGAGTGGGATTACTTAAGTTTGCTGTACCTGTCCAAAAAGTACCGTTCATGCTGACAGGTGTGGGTGTCGGCGTCCGAGTGTTCGAGGGGGTCAGTGTCACGGTTGGAGTATGTGTGGGAGTCCGAGTAAAGGTGTCTGTCGGCATTGGTGTGTTGGTAAAGGTGTCTGTCGGATTGATTGTCGGAGTATTGGTCACTGTCGGCGTGTTCGACGGGGTGAAAGTCAATGTAATGGTCGGTGTGTTAGAAGGAGTAAATGTCTCAGTCGGTGTGTTGGATGGTGTCGGGGTATTGGTTGGAGCGAGAGGGACTAATTGGAGATTTAAGACAGTGTTCTCTCGTATCGTAAAGCGGGTTTCAAAGGCCTGGAAACCTCGAGATTCGGGAGGTGTGTCATTATTTCGAATCGTGGCGGATACACCCACGGGAAATCCGCTAATCGAATAATTTCCTTCGAAATCGGAAAGGGCAGCCTGCCCGATCATCCCATCCGGAACAATCGCAACGGGATAAAACGCGATGGCTTCAGAGTTTTGTTGATTGGTAATCTTCCCGGAGACCGAACCGGGTAAGTCGCTGGTGGCGGTTGGAGTCGGGGTCAATGAGGGGGTGAATGTCTCTGTTGGAGTTCCGGAATCCATTGTGGATGTCGCTGTGGGTGTCAGAGTCTCAGTGGGTGTCTCCGTAAAAGTCTCGGTCGGAGTGGCGCTGGCCATGGTGGTTCCATACCAGGCCGCCTGGAAAATCAGCAGGTCGAGTACATTAATGATGCCATTGGCATCGAGATCGGCGCGGGAATCGAATGTGGGAACGGGTGTTTGGGCCGATACCGGAGTCTGCCCCACTAGCGAGAGAGCCATGGCAAGAGCAAGCAGGAAAAAAGGATTTCGCATTGAGCCTATCATCTGTTGGTCTTTCAATATTCTAAAAGTATCGGCGGAAAATCACGGGTGAATAGCAAACAGGGTGAGCCTTTTTACAAAAAGATAGCCCTGTAACATTTCAGTGTCAACTCAGTCTTTTTCCAACTATTTCCTCCAGTGAGAGATACCGGTCGATGAGTTCCTCCGCAATCGATACCGAATGTGCATCGAAATCCGGACTTTTCAGGCGCGTGTTTGCGGTGGAAAAGATCCCTTTTCTCACGAGAAGGCGCTTAAAAAACCGGATTGAAGTGTCCAGATCCTGGTTGGTAAACGCTAAAATCGGGAGGAGCTGGTCAATAATCTCCCTCGCGGCAGGGCGGTCGCCCGAACGGTGCAACCGGTCGATCGCTTTGTAGACCCGAATCATACTGCATTCCGGGATCATGGCGTGGACCCCGCGATCGAGGGCCTCAATCATCTGGGGGACTGCCCATCCGCCGGAGACTTGAAGGTTTCCATTAGTCGCTTTGAGCACCTGGGTGTATTTGGGTCCGGCTGGGAGGGTCTCGATTTTTAGAAATCGAAAAGTCGGCACCCTCTCAACAAGCTGGAGGATAGTCTCCAACTTCATTCCGGATCCACCGGGTTCCCAATCCTGGATCATGAGGGGAACCGGGGTTCCTTTCGAAAGTCTTTCGAAAAAAATCGGAATCGAGGCTTGGTCCGCATAAAGGTCGGGGGGGACGGCAACCAGAAGACCATCCGCGCCCGATTCCACCGCGGCTTCGGCGACCTTTAAGATCTCATGAGGATCGGGCGACCCGGCTCCCCAGATAATGGGGACACGGTTCTGGATCACCTCGTGGGTGTGGGCGGCCAAACCGACCTTCTCCTCGAAAGTGAGAAAAGCGTTCTCGCTCGCGATCGCGGGGACCAGGAACCCATCGGCTCCCGCCTCCAAAGCGTCCTCGATCAAACGTGTGTGAGAGATCCTGTCGATCTGTCCGTCATTGTCGAAAGGAGTCTGAATGACCCCCAGAATTCCAATCAAATGATTTTTCTTGTTCATTCCGACCCCAAGACACGGTTGTCAAGATTCAGCGAATTCCATCCACGGTCGATGGCGGAGAGCGCCATCTATGATAGCCTCATCTTTTGAGCCCGTCTAACTTGTATCCGCTGTTTGAACAGAAGGAGTTTTTCCAATGAGATTAAAAGACAGAGTCGCGCTGATTACCGGAGCGAGCCGAGGAATTGGCAGGGAGATCGCCCTGACCTTCGCCAAGGAGGGGGCGAAACTGATCCTCGTCGCCAAAACCATGGAACCCCACCCGAAACTCCCCGGCACCCTTCCCGAAGTCGCCAAAGAAGCACAAGACTTGGGAGCGGAAGTGTTGGTCTGTCAATGCGATGTCCGCGATGAAGAGGCGATGATCCAGACAGTGAAGCTGGGCATGGAGCGTTTCGGGAAGATCGATATCTTGATCAACAACGCCGGAGCTCTCTGGTGGCGACCGGTGCTGGAGACCCCGACCAAACGTTTCGACCTGATCATGAGCATCAATGTCCGGGCCTCCTTTGTCCTGACCCGGGAGATTTTGCCATCGATGATCGAGAATGGTTGGGGCCATATTGTGAACATGTCGCCCAAGGTCGAACTCGAAAAGCTTTCGGGATTCACCGCTTATTTCATTTCCAAATATGGGATGACCATGCTCGCTCAAGGGATCGCGGGGGAGATGAAGGGGAAGAATGTCGCCGCGAATGCCCTTTGGCCGGTGACCGCCATCGACACCGCCGCAGTCCGGAACTATGGAGTCGGCAGCGAAGAGATGTGGCGAAAACCTTCGATCCTGGCAGATGCCACCCTCGAACTGGTCTGCAAGGATCCATCTGAGATGACCGGTCAGGCGCTGACCGACGAGGATGTCCTCAAATCGGCGGGCGTCACCGACTTCTCCAAATACGCTGTGATCGAGGGGACGAACCCGCCACCTATCGACTGGATCCAGGAGAAGGTGCGGTCTTGATTCTGCCAACTTGTTGGATGGATTAGAACGGGCCGGGGACCGGGCACGACGGAGTACGTAATCCGTCAAGCAGGACTGTCACCCGAAAACCCGTTTACCCAATCGGGCTGCGCCCTCTGGCGAACGGACGCCGGGCTACAGGAGAGGGCATAAGTGCAACGGCTCCTCTCATTCTTGGTTTTCCTTATTCTGATAAGGCGTATACACCAATCGGAATCCGGTGAAGGCATTGCCCGCGTTGGCCAGGGCTTGATGGCGGGTAGCCGAACGCGCGGCCCAGGCTTCGTCGTTCCAGGAGCCTCCGCGTGTCACCTTCATCTGATCGTTCGGGTTACGAGATAGGAAGGGTCGGCCATCCTCGAAGACCTCTCCTAAATTGGAGACATAGGAATCGGCGACCCACTCTCGGACATTTCCGTGCATGTCGAAGAGATGGAAGGGGTTTGGCAGCAGGTTGGCCGCTGGCAGGGTTCCTCTCGGGAAGCCTCCGGAATTCGAGGCCCAGCAGAACCACATGTAATCGGAACGGTTTTCCCCCGAACCGTTTGCAATGCAATCTTCGCAGGTGTCCTGACAATCGAGCGAGTCGCCGAAGGAGAACCGAGTCACAGTGGTTGCGCGACAGGCGTACTCCCATTCCGATTCGGAGGGGAGTCGGAAGACGCCGTCGGTTACGCTGTTGAGGCGTTCGAGGAAACCGTTGGTTCCCATGATGTTGTTCCAACTCAAGTGGTAGACAGGGAGATTGTCGCCGACTCCAAATTCTTCGGTGGGCGGATGTCCACCCGGCCAATCGCTCATCACCGCGTGCCACTGCGCCTGTGTGACCTCCGTTTCGCCGATGAAGAAATCGTAGGCGATGTGAATGAATTTTTGGCTCCCCTCATCGCTTCGGCGGCCGCGTTCGCCTCCGGATGATCCCATCTGAAAAGATCCCGCCGGAATGCCCACCATGCGCAGAGGACGCGCCCCGGGCGCGAGACCGGGGAGGTCGATTTCGAGAGTCACGGTTTCGCCCGAGGAGTAGTCGGATTCATCGCCCGCGAAGACTTCGATCGCCTCCGCAAATGGGTTGGGGAAGAAATAGGGTGAATCGCGGAAAGGCGCCATCGGATCGTCGGGTTCGGCGCGGGCGCTGCCCATTGCGAAGACACCGCCAAACTTGTCCAGTACATAAAGCCCCTCGCC
>JAJDBZ010000474.1 GCA_029261095.1 Candidatus Omnitrophota bacterium
GCTCGTGCTGACCCAACCGGTCTTACGGGGCTTTCTGACATGGCCGAAGTTCGATGGTGTGGATGATTGGTACGCGTTCGTTTTTATCGGAGAGGCCTTTCATGGGAATTTGAAAGGAACGGGGCCAGAAGGAGATCTCAATTGGATTCCTAATGAAGGGATATTCGATCTTCCCCTTTGGGAGGGAGATCGAATCTTCCTGAAATGGTTGATGGAAGGGCGGTTCTTCTCGGGAAAATTCGTGTATGAGAAAGGAAAACTGGTGGATCACGAGGTGGTATTTTATGACGCGAACAACTTTTTCCCCGCCCCGAACCAGATCAAACCTTGATCAGTGGTTCCAAACCATCAACGATCCGTCCTGAATCCCAATTCACGAGAAATATCCTATACTCTCCCTAATGGACAACAATATCAAAAGCATCTTGGAACGCTTTGATGCTCTGGAAGGCGAACTCCTGTCGTGGCAGGGGCGAATCGGCGACCCTGAAATCTTGTCTCAACTGAATCGTTGGCACAATGATTTGGGGGCGCTGCGATTCCATCTCAATCGGTCCACCAATGATTTCGGAATCATGGCCCTGCTGGGTGGTACAGGAACCGGCAAGAGTACACTGACCAACCGGCTTCTGGAGATCGAGGGCTCGGCCACCTCTTTTCGCCGGACCTTTACTGGAGGCCCGATAGCGTTCATCCACCCGACAATGAACCTACCAGAAAGCTGGTTGGGGCTGCCACATTTCGATGTCTCCCAAGAAGATCTCCCTGTACGCGGTCAATCTGGATCGCTCATGGTTGTTTCGCTTGAGAACGAATGGCTTAGCCGTAGAGTTCTGATTGATACACCGGATGTGGATGGCGATGCCGAGACACATTACGATCAAGCAGAAAGAGTCTTTCGCTGGAGCCACTCCATCATCTTCTTGGTGACTCCGGAAAAGTATCAGATGACCGAACTCATCCCGTTTTACCGTCTTGCTCAACGATACGAAATTCCCACGATTTTCGTCATGAATAAATGTGAGGGATCCGATGTAGTCGAAGATTTTCGATCACAAATCGAAGGAAGGGGGTTCAACGAACCTCATATCTATTCGATCCCCCGGGACGATTCCACCTATGAACCGCCAGACGATTTCGGTCTTACTGAACTTCGCAACTGGATATCTGAAACCCAGATGTTGAAGATTGACAATGGCACTGGAGGGCTCGCAAACCGCATACAGGATTCAATCCTTCGATTGAACGATCAGATCTTCGTCCCGCTAAGGAACGACCTCGCGACAGTTGAAAGGTTGAGGGAATCGCTTGAATCCTTTGTCGCCCCCGGCCCCGAGGTGGATGTCAGTGGTTTGACAGCCGAACTTCAGCAGAAAATGCAGGCGAAGAGCATTCTTTACCTGATGGGGCCCAAACGGATACTCGACAGAGCCAAGAAAATTTCATCAACCGTATTCAATCGGGTCACATCCCCCAGATCCTGGTTTGGGAAGGATACGCAAAGTGGATCGCAAGAAGGGGAAACCATTGAAGCCCAAGCCTTACCCGATTTCCATTCGATGCTGGTCGACCAGTTTCAAATTGGCCAATCCAGAATTCGAGACATTCTCGAGGGCAATGATCGAGCCAAGAGTTGGTTGAGTCATTCACAAGAGACGAAGGAGTCACTGTGGATTGATCCGGAACGGGCGGGAACAATCGTTGACGAGGAGATTGAGAGTTTAAACCATTGGTTGAAAGAGCGGTGGGAAACAACTCCGAGAGATACGAAAACGATCTTAAATCTACTTTCCCATATTCCGGGCGGAAAGAAAATTGTCGAGTGGTCAGAGGCGTCACCCTATTTGCTGGTGTTAGTTGCCGCATCCTATAGTTCCTTCTTCGGTCCCATCGACTTATTGGTCATCGGAGGGTATAGCCTAGCAACTTGGTTGGGGGAGAAGCTGAGCAACGAAGTGACACATCAAGTCCGTCGAACCAACCAAACAATCTATCGCCGCTTCGAAAGGTTGATGAAAGATCAGGTCGCCAATCAGATACATTGGTTATCACAGCAGGTCCCCTCCCGGGGATCCATTGAGAATGCTGAGAAAGAAATGAACCGTCTCGCGGATTGCCTAGAATCGGTCGGTACCGATAGATGATGAATGTGAACAGCAAACAGACGATTCAGGAAATTCAAGAGTTGGTCCATGATGTGGTCCGAACACTGAGTGTCGAGTCTCCAGACAATTTGTTTGAGTGTGGCCAAACCTCCAAGGGGGAGTATGATTGGCATTTAGTCGGCCTCATCGGCGGTAAAGAGGTGGGCAAGAGTGCGCTCGTAAACGCTCTCGTTGGCCGTCCGATTACCAAATCAACATCATCGGGTCCGGGGACTGAGAAAGTTGTCGCCTATGTTCATCAAAGCCAGATGAAATCGGTTAGTAATTTTCTCGAGTCTGAGGTTCCCGGACGGTTCGAAGTAATTGAACATGACCAAGATGAATTGGATCGACAAATCCTCCTCGACCTCCCTGATATCGACAGTCACTACTCCTCTCATTTCGAGACAGTTCGAAATCTCCTCCGATTCATCTTATTCCCCGTATGGATTCAAAGCGTTGAAAAATATGCCGACCGCCAGCCCATGGACCTCCTTCGCCAGGTCGTCCAAGGAAACGCACCGGAAAACTTTATATATTGCTTGAACAAAGCCGATCAACTCGAGAATTCAGTGGGGAAAGAGGCCCTCATCGAGTTGGCTCAGGATTATAGCAACCGAATTTCAAAATCCCTTCTTCTCAATCAGCCTCCGACTGTGCATATGATTAGCGCCGTACTCCCAGAGAAGTATGATCTTCCAAAACTTAAAAAAATACTTTCACACCAAAAAGGAAAACAGGAAATTGAGGCCTCTCGGAAGTTAGCCATTCGACAATACGGAACTTCACTCCTTGGGTGGATCTCAGACCAGAACCTCCCCAACCGTGTCGAACGATTGGAACGAATCGAAGAACACCTTGGAGGGTTGCTTCACCAAAGAATCGAATTACCACTTTCAGAAGACCTTCTTCCCAGCATTCACCAAGATGAAAGGGTGGAAGGATATCTTTTCCGAGAAACTTTTCGAGCACGTATCCAACAGTGGCCGATCGTCCGTTTATTTGATTCAGTCTGTTCACCTGCGATCAAATGGTTGAATATCGGATCGGTAGGGGGCTCCGAACCAACCCAGACGCTGTCAAGGTCAGTAATAGAAAAATCATTCTCAGAGTTCGGATGCTCTCCTGTCCTTTCCCTGCAAGCGAGTTTCGCTAATTGCAGAAGTCGTTTTTCACAAGTTGGAGAGATTTTTGCCGGTCTCCCACTTTGGGAAGAGAAAGATTCCCAAATTTGCGTAGCGGATCTCAAGACGCGCCTCAGGGAAGCACTTGATACCTCCTTGTCCCGGGCACGTTCCGTACTGGAACCTGGTTCCAACCCATTTGGAGCACTTTACCGCGTTTTCATTGTCTTTGGTGCGATGGTCTGGTTTCCATTTTGCCAACCCGTTTTACAACAGTATCTCGAGGAGGAATCTTTAACGGATATTCCGCTGTTGATTGTCGGTCTTCTCGGGGTCAGTTCATTACTCTCATCGGCTGTTTTTCTGTTTGTTATTTTTACTCTCATCTGGCTCACCGTCCGCTGGCGAACCCAGAGATCCGTTAGCCGTGTCTTACGATCGCTACGAGATGAAGAGATAGAATCCAATCGGGGCCTCGAGGCGGCAGCCAGAGATTGGGGGCTCACCCTGCTGCTCCCCTTGGAAGAAGAAAAGAAACAGATCGTCCGGCTCGAAATCGAGAGAAAGAGACTTGAGAAGGAACTGTTTGCTGAGGGTTAAGATTTTATACCCTCAAAGCGGTCTTCCTCATCCTGGAAGAGGACATTGAACGTCGTCAAACTTCCGTATCCCCTCGATATCAAGGTTTGGAACTCCATCTTTTCTTCTGGCGAGAGGTTCTTGTGATTGTTGACCTTCTGCTCGAGGACACGGAGTTTTTCCCGAACCGAGGTCATCTTCTTGAAGAAAGAATCGATAGAGATCTCTCTCGGTTGAATATTGGGATCGTCTGAATGAAAGGTTATCACCCCATCCTTCCACTTATTCGCGATTCGGCAATCGCTGTAGCCGATTTCCTCTCGAATCGCTTCTTTCATTAGCTTTTTTAGTTCCTGCGGTTCAAGTTCCATAAGGGTCCTTTCGGTCTAACGAACGGTGAGTCATTGGGGTATTCTCACTCCATGCGATGTTCGTTTCAATCGGCAATATGCTCTTCCGGAGGGATCAAGCGATGGGGACTCTATCGAGAACTTTTTCAATCCTCATGTTAATGGGGTCGGTGGCTTGGAGTGAATCGGAAATGAAACCAAAAACTTACACCTACAAAGTGGTTTCCGGCCTTTCGATTGAACTGGATGTCTATCAAAAAGGTGAGGACGAAGGATTACCCCTTATCGTCTATATCCATGGCGGCGCGTTGATCGGTGGAAACCGTCAAGGTATCAAGAAAGAACAACTGAACCTATACCTCGATAGCGGTTACGCCGTCATTTCCATCGATTATCGATTGGCGCCAGAATCTAAAATCCCTGAAATCATCTCCGATGTTCGGGACGCGCTGGAATGGGTAAGAGACAAGGGTCCCACCGAAGCGGGGATAGACCCTGACAGGATTGCGGTCATCGGCCATTCTGCGGGGGGATACCTGACTTTGATGAGCGGAAGACTGCTCGATCCTCCTCCCAAAGCGTTGGTCTCATTCTATGGTTATGGGGATATCGTAGGCGATTGGTATGCCAAACCCGATCCATTTTACAGCAAACAAGAACAGGTGACGGTGGATGAGGCGATGGCATCTGTGGGAGTCGACCCTGTCGCATCCGACAAAGATGCCCCAAAGAATCGGTTTCGATTTTATCTCTATTGTCGACAAAACGGTCTTTGGCCGGAACTGGTGGGAGGTGTCTCACCCAATGAAAATCCCGAATTCTTTGTTCCCTACTGTCCGGTCGAGAATGTGACCAAGAGCTATCCACCCACTCTCCTGATTCATGGCGATCAAGACACCGATGTCCCTGTGGAGCAAAGTCTGTTGATGGCGGAAACTCTAATGAAAGTAGGAGCGCCCTTCGATTCCATGATCTTAGAAGATCGGGGTCATGGGTTCGATGGAAAAGGAATGGAAAAGGACGAAAAGGTCAGGGAGGTATTCGAAAGCGTCCTGGAGTTTCTCAAAAAACATGTTTGATGGGTCGGGAACTAAGAGTTGATGGTTCAATCCTGGTTTTCGGAGACCCGCACAGACCGCAACGAGTTGAAACTCGTCGCTATTCACACGAAACCCGCCCTTGGGGGGTGGGTTGAATCGACGCTGATGCGCGAGATGGATTCATCCTAGAGTCACACCCATCAGTTTCAAGGCCTTCTCAATACCAAGCAGAAGCGCGGTGAAATCGTAGCCGGAGAGGCGGCCGATGGAACCGATACGAAAACAATCTGCCTGACTCAATTTTCCCGGATAGATCACAAAACCACGGTCGTTCAATTGGTTGTAAAAGGTTTCAAAACTGAAGTTCGAATCATCCGGGTAGAGAAACGAAGTGATGATGTATCCCTGAAGATCGGATTTCAGGTACTCCTTGAAACCGAGTTCCCGCATTCCCTTCACCAGGACTTCGTGGTTTTTCCGATATCGCGCCGCTCGTGCCGCAACCCCGCCTTCATCCTCCAGTTCGATGAGTGCCTGGTGAAAAGCCAGAAGTGAATGTGTGGGAGGAGTGAAACGGAACTGGCCATTGGACTCCAGACCTTTCCACTGTGCATAGAGATCAAGGCTGAGACTCCGTGCATACCTTTCGGTCTTCATGAACTCATCCATTCTAGCGATGATGAATCCAAACCCTGGAACCCCTTCGATACATTTGTTTGCAGAGGAAACAAGGTAGTCGACCCCACACGCTTCAAAGTCAATGGGAACCGCACCAAAACTGCTCATCGCGTCCACGAAATAGATTCGTCCATGACCTTTAACAATCTCACCGATCAATTGAATCGGATTGATAATCCCGGTGGTGGTTTCACAATGGACGGCCGCTACATGGGTAATCTCAGGATCCTTGGCCAGTTCTTCCCTCAGGCTTTCCAGATTGGGGACTTCATTCTCCGGGTTTCGAAGGACCACTTTTGGAATGTTTAAGACATCACATATCTTAATCATCCTCTCCCCATAGGAACCATTGACCAGGATGAGAACCTTGCCGCTCCGAGGCACGGTGGATGAAAAGATCGATTCCACTGAGTAGGTACCGCTACCCTGGAGCAGGATGGCCTCATGAGTTCCCTTCTCTACACCCGCAATCTTCAGGAGTCTTTCGCGGATCGATCGGACAACAGTAATGAACTCGCTATCACGGGATCCCAGATCGCGAAGCATAGCCTGTTTAACCGTTCGACTGGTGGTAAGCGGCCCTGGTGTAAAAAGTGGTTTGTCCTTGTAGCCAGGCAAAGTGGAATTCATGCGAAAACTCTCCCCCTCGTTCTCTTTCTTGCTGGATCAGCCGATTGTCGAAAGAAGTTTGAAAACGGGAGAATAAGATTAGGATAGGACCTGGTCAATCAGAGAAATCAAATGGCTGGGAATACGGCAGCCGGTCGCTCCGACCCTCCTTGATTAACAACTCGGGTTGAGCAACCGGCTGCCGATTGGGCCCTATAGGAATTCGAATGTCAATTATCGGTTGAGAACGTCATCACGTGTATCCTCAACCAATGCCATGACTTGCGAAATCAATTCACTCGGAACGTTCAATTCTTCTAAGGTAACCTTCAAATCTTCTGCCACTGCATCGAAATGTGTATTATCGAGCCCCTGAGCCACGAGGTAGGCGTGCCCCATCCGAAGGTCCTTCCCGGTGTAATCATGAGGACCCCCAAAGGCCATTATCATGAAGGCCTTCTGCTTGGCGATTTGGGCATCCATATCGATACCGTCGAAAAAACCATTAATGCGCTCGTCGGCAAGAACCTTTTTATAGAATACGTCCACCGCGGCATCGACCGCTGGTTCCCCGCCGAGTTGTTCGTACAGGCTAAGAGTTGCGTCCGCCATTCCTATCTCCTCCGTGTCTTCTTTTAGATCCTCAAAACATGTATATAAAATACATGTTACACTGTCCTTACAGGCTGTCAAGTAAAGAATAGTCTGCACAAATTTATGGGATTTGACGTGATAAGGGTTCACGTAATCGTTTGAAGAAGCGATAATTAAATGGAACTCCGCAAACGATTGGAAGAGAATCTAATGCAGCTGACACGGTATACCGATTACTCCATCAGAACCTTGATTTACTTGGGAGCTCATGAGGGAACTCAGACTATTAGCGAGGTCGCGAAAGCCTACGGAATTTCTAGAAACCACTTGGTTAAAGTGGTCCATAACCTCGGGAGACTGGGATATGTCGAAACACTTCGAGGTAAGTCTGGGGGTATCAGGCTGGCTATTCCTCCACAAGAAATCAATCTTGGCAGTGTCGTACGAGATGTCGAACCGACCCTGAACGTCGTGGAATGTTTTAGCGCTGAAGAAAACAGTTGCCCGATCACCCCGGTCTGCGGACTCAAGGGGATTCTCCATGAGGCATCCGATGCTTTTTTTGAAGTCTTGGAAAAATACCATCTATCTGATGTCATCGGACCGAGGAAAGAATTGTTGCAATTGTTAGGAGTCCTCAACTGAGGTTCACCGACATTCACAGCCAGAGCCCACCCTTCCGTTATTCCCTCTCGGTCCATCCTGTGATTTTTTTCCCGTATTCGTTGCTTACTTTTATCTTGAGTCTTTTACTCATTCATTCCGCACCAGCCACAGTTAGCCTATCTACAATCTTCGGAGACCACATGGTCCTACAGGCTTCGGAAGAGATTCGAATCTGGGGTTGGGGAGAACCCGGGGAGTGTGTCAATCTCACATTGGCCGGACAATCCAGAACGTGCTGTGTCGACCAAGAGGGAGATTGGGAAATCTCACTTGGTCCCGTTGACCCCGGAGGACCTCATGAACTCATTGTATCCGCGTCAAACGAGATCAGAGTAAAAGACATCCTGGTGGGTGAAGTGTGGGTTTGTGCGGGGCAATCGAATATGGCGTTCCCTCTCGAAGGCTCATTGCACGGGGAATCAGAGATCCAGAAATCCGAGTTTCCGGAAATTAGACTCTTTAGGGTAAACCGAAAGATGGCAACCAAACCACTCCGGGAGTTGCAGGGTCGTTGGGAAAAATGCTCCCCGGACACTGCCAGGATATTTTCGGCAGTCGCCTACCACTTCGGAAAAGAAATCCATGAAACCCAGCATACCCCTGTGGGGTTAATCCTTTCCTGCTGGGGCGGAACACCTGCAGAGGCATGGACGGAAGAATCCTACCTTCGAGCGATTCCCGCACAACTGGAAGCCATCCAAGAGTGGGAATCCGAGATCGCCGCATTTGAAACCCAAGGAGGAGCCGAAGACGGCCCCTCGAATTTCATCGAGGACCCACGTCTGAGCAACTGGCGTCCGGCAACTCTATTCAATGGCATGGTGGCCCCCCTCATTCCATTTTCCCTGAGAGGAGTCATCTGGTACCAAGGGGAAGCCAATGCAAGGAAAGCTCACGAATATGGTGACCTCTTCCAAGCAACAATTAGTAGCTGGCGAACTGCTTGGGGTGGGTCAGATTTCCCATTCCTCTTCGTCCAACTTCCTAATTGGGGGGAGGTGGATGACGAACCAGGAGAAAGCGATTGGGCAGAGTTGCGCGAAGCACAATCGAAATCCCTCGAACTTCCCAACACCGAAATGGCAGTCACTCTTGACCTCGGTGAGGCGGACGATGTTCACCCCAAGAAGAAGAGAGAGGTTGGGCATCGACTCGCTCTACTTGCTAGAGCACAAGTGTATAACGAGACCCTCTCCGCGCTGTCCCCTCGATTCAAATCGGCGAGTTTCCAGAATGGTAAAGCAGAAATCACTTTCCGGGATGTTGGCGAAGGATTAGAAATTTCAGATAACGAGACCCTTCTGGGTTTCGCCATTGCGGGAGATAACAGGGTATTCTATTACGCCAACGCCAACCTCTCAGAAAACCGCGTCACCGTTTGGAGCGATAATGTTCCCGACCCTGTCGCGGTTAGGTACGCTTGGGATCATAACCCTCTATTCAACCTCTACGGGATCAACGGTCTCCCTGTGGCGCCTTTCCGAACGGACACTTGGCCCGGGAGAACTCAGGATACATTTAGCAATCTCATTCATTCCTTAAAAAGCAAAGCGATACGCCGTTTTGGCGATTAAGCCACATCCCCCATGGCAGTGTGTGACCTATCCCGGTCCCCCATAGATGCCCAGGCCATTTGGGGTTATCTTCTCAGAATCCCGGTCCGTTCCGGGGGCATAGAACATTAAATGCGGCATCTTAACGATTCGAATCTGGAGGATTCCTTAATGAAATTATTGAACAAGAGTCTGTGGATTGGGGTAGCCGGACTATTTCTCGCCCTACCGGTTGCATTTGGAGAAGTCACATTGCCCGCCATCATTGGAAGTCACATGGTCCTCCAAAGTGACCATGATCTTCCCATCTGGGGTTGGGCTTCACCCGGGGAAGAGGTTACCGTCACGATTGGTGGACAGGAAGAAAAGACCCAAACCGACTCCGATGGGAATTGGAACGTCGTGTTGAAGCCGATCAAAACCGGAGGCCCTCATTCCATGACAATCTCCGGAAAGAATACGATCAAACTCGAGGACATCCTCATTGGCGAAGTCTGGGTTTGCTCGGGTCAATCGAACATGGAGTGGTCGGTTGAGAGATCCAACAACCCCGAGGAAGAAATTAAAAATGCGGACTATCCAAAGATTCGTCTCTTCTACGCGGAGAAAAAAATCACCGGCAAACCCCAGTCGGATACCACAGGTGAGTGGAAACTTTGTTCTCCCGAAGCCATTCCCGGTTTTACCGCTGTTGGGTATTACTTCGGACGACATTTGCATAAAGAACTCGGAGTCCCGGTGGGACTTGTCCAATCAGCCTGGGGAGGCACACCTTCAGAAGCATGGACGACGGCGGAATCGTTAGAAGCCAATGAGATTTCAAAACCGATCATCGAACGCTGGGACACCACCATCGCCAACTATCCGAACCAAATCGAAGGATACAAGGGTCAACTTGACGAATGGCTGGAATCTACGTCAGCCCAGGAAGAAGAAGGAGTTCCCGTGGCGGGTGCACCCAAACTACCGCGCGATCCGCGCGGAAATCCTCACCGTTACTCCGGGCTCTTCAATGGAATGATTAACCCTCTTATTCCTTTCGGAATCCGTGGCGCGATCTGGTATCAAGGCGAATCCAATGCTTCGCGCGCGTTCCAATATCGCACAATTTTTCCGATGATGATCGAAGACTGGCGAAAGAAATGGGATCAGGGAGACTTTCCTTTCTATTTCGTTCAACTCGCAAACTTCAGGGAAGTCTATAACGAGCCGCGTGACAACGATTGGGCGGAACTACGTGAAGCGCAGACCATGACTCTCGGCCTCCCGAACACAGGGATGGCTGTCATCATTGATATTGGCGAGGCGGGCGATATCCATCCCAGGAACAAACAGGATGTGGGAAAACGGCTTGCTCTCAACGCCCTCGCCCAAGTCCACGGCAAAGATCTTGAATATTCGGGACCGATGTTTAAGTCAATGGAAACAAAATCGGGGAAAGCTCATTTGACTTTCGATCATACCACTGGGGGTCTTAAAGCGGTTGGCGGATCGAAGCTGAAGGGGTTCGCCATCGCGGGTGAAGACAAAAAATTTGTATGGGCCGATGCTGAGATCTCTGGCGACAAAATCATAGTCAGTAGCGATCAGGTGAAAAAACCCGCCGCCGTCAGGTATGCATGGGACGTCAACCCAGTTTGCAATCTATACAATGGAGCCGGTCTCCCAGCCTCCCCGTTTCGAACAGACGATTGGCCCGGAGTTACAGACGAAAACAGATAAGAAACTGTTTTTCAGCCCATCCTCTAGATCGAGGATGGGCTGAATTGTATCGCTTTAACCTACGGATTATCATCGTGGCTCACCGTGGATGAATAGGGTGAAGTCATTTTTGACGGTTACGGGTACATTTTATGGACATTGTTATATGCGGATGCGGCGAAGTCGGGGGTCATGCATCCGAGGTGCTCGCTCAGGCGGGACACAATATTACGGTCATCGATCAAAGGGCTAATCGTCTTAGAAAGATCGAGGACACGATGGATGTGCGGACCTTAAGCGGAAACTGTGCGGATGCTTCCGTACTCATCGATGCGGGCGTGGCAAACGCGGACTTATTGTTGGCGACCACCAGCAGTGATGAGGTCAACCTCCTTTCGGCGAACATTGCCAAAGGTGTCGGGGTGGGAAAATCGATCGCTCGCGTTCACCACCGAGCCTATTTCGATCAACGTGGGATCGATTATGTAAAACACCTCGGGATTGATCAGGTTATCTGCCCTGAATTCTCCACTGCTCTTGAGATTGCGAGGACTTTGAGAAACCCTGGAGCGCTGGCCATTGAAAATTTCGCGCAAGGGCGAATCGAGATGCAAGAATTTCCTGTGGACCCCTCTGCGAAAGCGGTCGGGAAATCTCTCATCGATCTCCATTTACCTGCCGGATCGCGTCTCGCCGCCATTACCCGAAATGGACAAGCATTTATCCCACAAGGCACCACGACGATCGAGGTCGACGACACCATCATCTTGGTGGGTAACTCCCAAGTCTTCCAAGATACACGCAAACTCTTCCGCGACCTCAAGGCGCATGTTCGAAAGAAAATCGTTATCATGGGTGGAGTCCCTATGGCGGTTTGGCTATGCCGGAATCTCCTCGATCGGAATTTCTCGGTACGGTTGTTCGAGCCTGACCGATCCCGGGCTGAAGAACTC
This sequence comes from Candidatus Omnitrophota bacterium, assembly GCA_029261095.1. GTDB lineage: Bacteria > Hinthialibacterota > Hinthialibacteria > OLB16 > OLB16 > JACKFH01. The sequence goes on from JAJDBZ010000474.1 coordinate 11,992, forward strand.
GCACAGAAACTTGATTGGGTAACCGTCATTCAAGCCGACCCAACTGAGATTCCGGTATTCGAGGAAGAACATCTGGCTGACGCTCATTTTTTCGTTTCGATGGTAGATGACGATGAACACAATATCTTGGGGTGCGCCTTGGCCAAGAGCCGGGGTATTCCGGAAGTCATCGCCGTGGTCCAACGGTCCAACTACATACATCTCTTCGAGCATGTGGGAATCAATAGGGCCTATAGCCCCAGGCAAGTGGCGGTCAAAGAGATTCAAAACTTAATCGATGAGAGCACGCTTAAGTGGATGTCATCATTAGCCGAAGGGATCATCGATGTTTATCGCGTCCGGGTCGGGGGTTCCACAGAAGTGGTGGGAAGCCCACTCAAGGATGTTCCACTCGCCCCCAACTGGGTCGTTGTCGCTCTCCAGAGAGACGATAAGGTTCGAGTTCCAAGTGCTATGGATATTCTTGAAGAGGGGGACACAGTCCTCGTTGTCGGGAAACATGGCATGGAAAAAAGTCTAAAGAACATTTTTACCTCGAGTTGAACCGAAGTGAACTATCGTTTTGTTTTTAACCAGATCGGAAAACTCTTCGTCGTCCTTGGCGTCGCGCTCTTTCTCGTTTCCATCTCAGAGAAAATCTTCGATGAAGAAGCCACGGGAGTTGCATTCCGCGCACTTATGATGACTGCCTTTCTTGGGGCGGGCCTAGGAGGGCTTGTCTGGTGGGCAACTCGGTCGGCTCCGGTAAACCTTGGCCGGAGAGAAGCCCTTTTGTTGGTCGCTTTGTCATGGATTCTAGGAGCGGTATTCGCAGGAGCCCCCTACTTCTTCTGGTCGCATTTGGCTTCTGACATCGGCCCCGATCACCCCTTCAAATCGTCCGTCAATTGCTATTTCGAAGCGATGAGTGGCCTTACCACGACAGGTGCGACCATTCTCTCGGATATCGAATCGATCCCCCACAGCCTCCTACTCTGGCGTGCCTTTACCCACTGGTTGGGCGGACTCGGGATCGTTTTACTCTTTGTCGCGGTCCTCCCATCATTGGGTGTTGGGGGAAAGAAGCTCTATCAGATCGAGGCGCCCGGCCCGACCCCTGAGGGAGTCCATCCGCATATCCGAGAAACCGCACGAATCTTGTGGTTCCTATACATGGGTCTGACAACAGTTCAGGTCGCCTTGCTTTACATTGCGGGGATGGACACCTTCGAATCCATTTGTCACACCTTTGCAACGCTCGCGACTGGAGGGTTCAGCACTCGAAACGCGAGTGTCGGCCACTTCAATGCTCTGACTATCGATTTGATTCTGATCTTCTTTATGTTTCTAGCGGGCGGTAATTTCGGCTTGTATCACCAGCTCATACGAGGTCGATGGCGGCAAGTCCTGGCCGACCCGGAGTTTAGATTCTACGCATTTCTGGTTGTCGGGGGTTCGTTGATTGTCAGTTTGTCCTTGATTGACCAACCGATTCGTATGACTGGAGGGGAAGTTTTGGAACCCTCGATTGGGGGTGCGCTGAGACAGGGATTCTTCACCACCACATCGATACAAACGACCACCGGATTTTGTACCTCTGATTTCGATAAGTGGCCGTTTGTGGCAAAAGGGGTGCTGATCCTACTCATGTTTATTGGCGGATGCTCGGGATCGACCGCAGGGGGGATGAAGGTGATCCGCGTTTGGATGGCATTTCGCATCATGATCGCCGAAATCGAAAAAGTCTTCCGACCCAATGTCATTCGTCCACTTAAAGTTGGGAACACCGCTGTCGACAACGATTTGAAATTGGGAACACTTGCCTACATCTTCGGGATCATCATCCTCTTCATCGTGGGGACCGGCGCCATCATGGTGCTCGAACCAGCTGAACATGAATGTAGTTTTACCACTGCCGCGACCGCAAGTATCGCCACCCTATGCACCATCGGTCCGGGACTCCACCAGGTGGGGGCTATCGAGAATTACGGATGGTTCAGCGCCCCGAGCAAGTTGGTCATGGTTATTCTCATGGCGCTTGGTCGGCTTGAGGTCTTTGCGATCATTGTCCTTTTCGTCCCGAAATTCTGGAAGGGCGACTGACTGTGTAGTCCTGAGGGGTGACCCGACCTAATACACACCCTCGATCGTCTTCTTCTCGGTGAAACCGAAGGGACGAACCTCTCCAACCCCATCCCAGGGGTATTTCACATAGGGAGGACGCCTGATGGCCTCGTCACGTTCGAGAAATCGGGGCATGAAAAGTTCCTTGGTCAGGGTGGTCAGTTCGACTCTTCCCCATTCTCCAACTTTCACAGTTTGAGTTGTCTCTTCCGGATTCACGACACGCAGAACCGCACGGGGCTGTGGAGCATAGTAAGTTAAAGAATAATCGTCCTCGGGGCCCACCGGTCGGCTACAGGCAAGGCCCATCAGTGTATTCCCGTAGGTGGGCACCAGTTGACCTTCCTCTTCCAAAATCTCTTCCACCAGAAATCGGATAACCTGCGAGGTCATCGAGGTTCCACCGCAGAAAACACCTCGTATCCCAGCCTCTGGCACCGAGATCTCATCGCCCAATGCCTCGAGTAGCCGGGGAGTCGCGAATAGACAGTTGACATCACGGTGTTTGATGATGGTAGCCGCTTGTGAAATGACATGGGCCATATACTCTTTGACTTCATCGGCTTTCCCCTGAGCCAATCGAATCTTCACCCAACGAGGGTCGAGGTCCAGGAAATAACAGGACCCGCTCCGTATGTTGGCTAGGTGTTCAATGGCCAACCTTAAGCGCCGAGGCCCGGTCGGTCCGATCATGAGCCAATTCCCTCCACGTGGAAAGAATTCAT
>JAJDBZ010000475.1 GCA_029261095.1 Candidatus Omnitrophota bacterium
CACGAAAGGGCTTCATCGCGATTTTCCCATTCTCAAGGAATCCTCGATCCTTACAACCAGTATACCAGATATCCTACAGAGAATTTTCGAAATCGAAACCGGTCAGGCGAAGACGGAAACGCACGATGGGTCAGGCTGGAACGAGACGCTTGAGTGGGTGTAGACTGGCTTATGCTAGGCCGGAGGAATGTGCGCGACCAACTGACTCTGGCGATGAGATGGGATGACGGGCTGGCCGACAATTCGGGGAGTGTGGCTTACGAGTACTGCCTGACCTGCGATTCGGCGATGTCGCGGCGGTTTGTCTACGACGGTGCCCCACTTGGTCAGGGGACGACCCAGGGCGACCTGCTCCAGGGACAGCGCTTCGTGTACGACGGCCTCACGCTCTACCGGGTGGACCAGATTTACGACGACGACACGGGCGGTCTTTTGGACACCGACGACTGCCGAGTCTGGTGGGAGAACACGACCATGCCCGCCCTGCTCGGCGGCCACCTCGCCAAACGAGATTCTAATGGCATCAGTGACCTCGAATCGGTTGTAAGGTAAGATGACGCTCAAGGCGAAAGGAGAACGAGATGGCGAACTCGATGACTGTAATTTTACCGGATGATGTCCTGAATGAAATTAATCGTGTCGCAGAATCGGAGGGCCTCACCCCAAACGATATTGTCTGCCAGTCTCTGCGCGATTTCCTCTTTGTTCGCAAGTTCCGATCTCTCCGAAAACAGATGCTCCCCAAAGCCAAGGAACAAGGCATTCAAACCGATGAGGATGTGTTCAACCGAGTTTCATGAGACTGGTTCTGGACACCAACGTCCTGATCGCGGCTTTCATCTCGGAGGGCGTCTGACACGAATTGTTGGAGCACTGCTTCCTGAAACATGAAGTGGTCCTTTCCAATTGAATCCTCAAGGAGATGGACGACACCCTCCATAGGAAATTCAAATTCTCGAAAGAAGAATGCGACCAGACTCTTGAACTTTTGAGATCGAGGGTCATTTTGGTGGAACCCACAACACTTCCGAGGGAGGTCTGTCGAGACAGCGACGATGATTGGATCCTTGCCACTGGGACAGCGGGCGGTTGTCAGGCAATATTGACTGGGGACAAGGACCTCCTCGTTATCGGTGAGTTTGAGGGCATGAGGATTGTCAAACCCTCCGAGTTTCATCAGTTTGAAAATGAATTTAACGAATAACGCACACCACAAGCGGTTCGTGTACGACGGCCTCACGCTCCACCGCGCGGACCAGATTTACGACGACGACAGCAACGGACTTTCGGACACCGACGACTGGCGAGTCTGGTGGGAGAACACGACCATGCCCGCCCTGCTCGGCGGCCACCTCGCCAAACGAGTCTACTCCTACCCCAGCGCCACCTCGGGAACCAGCAACGGCTCGACCGACTACTACTACGCCTACGACGCCATCGGCAACGTCATCGCCATCTCCGACAGCGCCGGCGCCCGCCAATACCACTTCACCCAAGACGCCTTCGGCAACGAACTCAAGCAAGACAGCTTCGATGGGGACGATTGGGACACAACGCAACATCGAGGCAACAACAAATGAGGTTCTCTGTTGGCGACAGGATTCGAATATCAAGAGACTACCACTGGGCGAGAGGCGCAATTGGTACAGTTGAATCACCCCCCCCAGAAAGTGAAGGATCATGTTGATTCTCAATCTGCCCCGACTCGACTATATGACGAGTGCTATCGAGTGGTTAACGGTGTAAATGGCCCTATCGAGTTTCTTTGGGTTGCATTCGACGAACCGCAAGTAGATGAGGAAGGGGATGGCCCCTTCTTGTGTGGTGAGATTAAGGCCGACATGGTAATTCCTTTGTGAGACTCGATAGTTCCGGATCAAACGGAGATCAGCGGATTTCCTACATTTACGATGCCAACGGGAACCTGACCCAGACGAAGACCGAGATCCACAACGGCTCCTCCTGGAACGAGACGTTGAAGTGGGATTATACTTGGAATGTGCGCGACCAACTGACTCTGGCCATGAAGTACGAGAACGGATCGTCGGACAACGCCGGGAGTGTGGCTTACGAGGCGGCAGTGGCCGCTTTTATCGGACCCGCCAAGGTCGGCGATTCGGCGATGTCGCGGCGGTTTGTCTCTTCCAGAACACTATGCCGATTCGTAGCGCGCGACATGGATTCGTTCCTGGTCCTTGCGGGCTTGAGCTAAGTCATACCCCGCTTGCAATCGCATCCAATGATCTGCGTTTGACCATCCCGCTTTCTCCAGGCGTATGGCCATCTCCGGCGAAATCCCGGATCGGCCGTTAATCACCCGCGAGAGCGTATGCCGGGCGACACCGAGCACCCTCGCCCCTTCAGTGACGTTCAATCCAACGGCATCCAAACAAGCATTCTTAATGGATCGTCCGGGATGTGGTGGCGACTTCATCGGCATGACTCTCTCTCCTTTTTAATGGTAATCCAATAAATCCACATCGTACGCGTCGCCATCTTCCATTCGAAATGTGATTCGCCAATTGCCCGACATGGTCACACTCCAAAAACCTCTGAGTTCGCCTTTCAATCGGTGAAGACGATACCCCGGCAAATCCAGGTCACCAGGTCTCATGGCCACATCCAGATGAGCGAGAACATCCTCGATCCGATTGACCAACTCGGGCTTTAGTCCGCCCACGTCTCCCCGCTGATAGAGGCGTTTCAGACCGCGATGACGAATCGATCGGATCATGGTTGAGTGTACCATGCAACGTTGCGCGGTACAACTGGACATGGCGAATCTCACCTGAAAATTTCTGGACCCAGACGCTGAAGTGGGTTTATACTTGGAATGTGCGCGACCAACTGACACTGGCGATGAGATGGGATGACGGGCTGGCCGACAATTCGGGGAGTGTGGCTTACGAATACTGCCTGACCTGCGATTCGGCGATGTCGCGGCGGCTTGTCTACGCGGGCGGGAGCGGGACGACCCAGGGTGAAATCCAAGAAAACAGGGTGAAATCCAAGAAAAAAAAGCAAAATAAATCTTGAGCCACCCTTGGAAATCGGGTAAAATACCGATGTTCAATGCTTTCAAAGGAGACTCCCGCCATGACCACCTCTCGTCCCAAAGGATTCACCTTAATCGAACTCTTGATTGTCATTGCCATCATCCTGATCCTCATCGCGATCGCTCTCCCCAATTTCCTCGAAGCCCAAATCCGTGCCCGCGTGGTCAAAGCCAATAGCGAACTGCGATCGCTCGGCACGGCCCTCGAAACCTATTACCTTGACTGGAATTTCTATCCCTTCGAATCCGAAGTGAACATGGCCCAACAAAGCCGCAACGAGAGAGGTCTGCTCAGGCTCACCACCCCCAACTCTTACATCTCTTCAATCCCGGAAGACCCCTTTGCCAATTCCGATAACTTTCCGCCCTCCACCATCCTCACCTACTACGGCGGCGGTTGCAAAACGACCGGTGTGCTCGCCGACTGGGGACCCATCTACGCTGTCTGGAGCCAGGGGCCCGCACAGAATGGCGCACGCATCCGCGCCACTCACCCGAATGTCCACCCACTGGGTGGCGCCATTATTTCTTATAGCCCGACTAATGGGACTCGAAGCGAAGGGAGCATGCATCTGTTCACAGGAGAGGGCGCCTGGTGGGGACTCGATACCACCAACTCGCAACCCCGCAATGTCTGCGACCCAGCGAAGATTAAGAATCCCTCCCTTTATGTGGGGCTCGTGGTCGACAGCCAGATCTATGTCGGACAACGACCTCCGAATTCATTCAATTAGAAGGGGTCCGCTCCGAGTTCAAGAGAACGGTTTGCGAATTTTCTTTCCGATGTGATACCCTTCGAACCAAAGCCCCTTGAACGTCCCGGTCCGAAGGAGAGAAGATTCGTTATGCAATCGACCCTACCCAGATTCACATTTCTCGTTCTTCTTCTGTATGTCCTCTCCTTTGCCTCCGTCACCCCCGCGCAGGCGCAAGAGTTTTCTTTCACACTCATCGATGCCCAAGTTGGAAGGTCGATGGGGTCACGTGGAATTCTAACCCCAGATGGCACCCAGATCGGGTACGATATTCTGGATATTTTTCATATCTACGACATCGCCGCGGGGGAGATCGTGCACAGTGTGACCCCCGGAGTCGATCAGAACGGCGGGGCCTACCGATGGTTCGAGGGGAATCGGTTCGCCCTGGAATCCACTCCCAGATTCGAGATCTTCAGCACCCTGACCGGGGAGAGCCTAAGTCTCATCCCTCGGACCGATTTCCCCATCGCGGGAGCGAGGATCACCACCTTCCGTCCGGTGATCACCACCGCGCAAATCGGGTACTGGATTTTCGATGGCGACGATTCAGTCCGGGGTCTCTACCTCAACGATCAAAGAGTCATCTCCCCGCTGATTGTCGACCCGGAGGTCACGGTGAATGACGGTGTCTATGAAGGCTTCAATGACGCCGCCTTTACCGAAGAGGGAATCGCGTATGTCGTCGATTTCAGCGCGGGATTCAATACGGGTTCTCGTGGACGGCTCGTCTATACGGCGGATACTTCGGGACAAAACCGAAAACGAATCTATGACATTACCGGGACCGGCAACAAATACACTGAAATCACTTCGGTTCGACTCAGCGGCGCCGATAGGGCGGCCTTCCATGTCCGAAATGGTTTTGGAGAAGAGGCGATCCTGGTCTCATTCGAGGGGGGGGAGCCTTTGGTTGCGGCCGATACCGATACCGAGATCCCGGGCGGCGGCGGGGAATTGTTCGAGAGTTTTGGCGAATACGAGATTGATGGAGATGATGTTGTCTTTCGAGGAATCGGTCCCAGCGGTGACGGGGTCTATCTCTCCGAATTCGGGTTGCTTCGAAAGGTCCTTGCCGAAGGGGACATGCTTCTGGGAACACCGGTCAAGAATATCTCCACATTGACCACCCAGCCGATCGCGAATGGGAGACTCCTTTTCAGGATCGTGTTCGAGGGCTCCTTCGTGGGGCAGGATGTCCTCGTTGATTACAAAGCGCCCACCCCACCGACTTCGACTCCGACTCCGACAATTGACGGCCCCACTCCGACTCCAACCCCTGCCGCGAAACCCGATCTCACTATTCAGAAAACCGCCGAGAACAATTTCGTTGGCGACCCGATCGCCACCGATTTTCTCTGCAACAATTTTGGGATATTTAACATCGTAGTGTCCAATGTGGGGGAGGCGCCCACCGCCGGCCCCATCACTGTGGTGGATGAACTCCCGGAGGGACTCACCTTCCGAAACTTCGCCGGAGAGGGATGGACTTGCGAAGCGGTGGGACAGACAGTCACTTGTACCCGGGATACATCGCTCAGTCACGAGGTCCCTTTCACCGCCGAACTTCGCATCGGGGTCTGGGTCGAAGAGGCCGCGTTCCCATCCGTTCAGAACACCGTCACAGTCTCGACCCCCGGCGAGGACAACACCGCCAATAACACAAGCCTTGTGGTCGCCTCGGTCGGGCGTCCGGCAAATCAGGTTTTCTTTGTCAGCCCGCGCGATGGCCAAAAATTCTACCCTGGATCAAAGATTCGAGCGTCTTTGAAAGCAGTCGGACCGGATCCCAACCAAGTTATCCTGGCTCATTCCAAAGAATGGGATGGGGGCGAAGGTTATCAGGGAGCCGAAACCCCCGTTTATCCGAGACTCCTGAGTTCCTTGGAGGATTGGACCCAAACGTTCCCCACTATCCCTGTCGACCTCCCCGTCGATCGGACCATCGAATACAGCGTGTCGGTGATCGATGAATCCCAAGTCTTCAGCAAAGAGGGAAGGGTGGAGGTCGTACTGAAGGCGGCGCCCGATCCCCCCGAGGTCGATTTCGATTCACCCTCCGAAGATGGCCAGGTGTTTGTCGGGAGCTCGACCGGAAATGGTTTGACTATCAAGGCCGTGGCGCGCATTAAAGCCGACGCCGGAATGGCGTTCTTCGCAGAGGAAATCCTGAGCCAACAGGTCGATCTCAAGGATTATCAGGGTTCCCTGACTCACAAGCCCTTTGTGTTGACTACAAACCAAAATTCATCTCCCACCTTGCTGATGGCCTACATCGAATTCAATCTCGGTCCAGCGGAATTCGGCGAAATCTTCACCGGCAACGATGTCCCGGTCAGGATCAACGTTGCTGTCTTGGACGAATTGGTGAGAGGCGCGGGTTCCGGAGTCGAAGTCATCGTCTCCCCAGAAACCCTCAAAGCCTCAGCGCCGCCATCCAACGAGAAAGGAACCAACACAGTGGACTCCGAATCGGAGATTCTCGGAGGGAGTGTGACCGGATCGCAGATTGAGAAGAGTTTGATCATCGATTCCACAGTGACCAACTCGACCATACGATCATCGGTCCTGCTTCCAGGAGTTGTGGCCACCGATGCCGAGATCGATTTCGGAGTCGTCTTGTCCGGCACGGTTTCACGCGAGGGAACCACCCTGTCGCCTCCAGCACTCTTGGCGGATCTCTATGACCTCGACCAAGCGGGACATGTGGTGAGCACGACTCTTCCCGGCGATTTCGATGGAGATGGAACGATCACCTCTGTCGACCGTCTGGGCATCGCGGCGGACTGGCGTCAGGAATCGGAAGCGTTCGATTTGAACCTCACCGAGGAAGTGGATGTGGAAGACCTCTTGGAACTGATCGAGTTGTGGCGGTTTCAGAGCAGGTTTCAACCTCCTTCTCCGTGAAGGCTGACGCGATTTTAAAGGGGTTTCGGAGTTTGGAATTGGCACCCTGACACCGAAGCAAGTCTTGGAGGAAATCCTATGAGTGCACTCAGTCTTAGGTTGCCCGATTCGATTCATCGGCACATCAAAGAGATCGCCAAGAAGGAAGGTGTCTCCATCAATCAGTTCATTTCTTCCGCGGTCAGCGAAAAAGTCTCGGCCCTTCTTACCGAAGATTATCTGAAAGAGAGAGCGAAACGGGCAGATCGTAGTGCGTTGAAGGAGTTGCTGAAAAAGGTCCCAGACCGATCTCCACTTCCCGGGGATGAACTGTGAGTGATTCTAGCAGGCCTCGATGAAGGGGCGACACGGCACGTGGCAAAAAAAGATCAATTGGGATATCACCCCTCCATCTCTTCTAACCAGTTAATTCCAATTAACATCCCCCCATGCCCATCCAAAACCCCCACAAACTGGATCTCCCTGAATCCCTGAAAGGAGACGGCCTCATACTCCCTTATCAGGAACACAATCCGAATCTCGGTGAGGAGATCTATATCGCCGCCAATTCGACCGTCATTGGTCGCACCACCTTGGCGGATAACGTGAGTGTTTGGTTTGGCGCCGTCCTGCGTGGGGACATCGCGCCGATTGAAGTGGGCGAAGGATCAAACATCCAGGACAACGCGGTCCTGCATGTTGGCGATGATGATCCCTGCATCGTTGGAAAACATGTCGTCGTCGGCCATCTCGCCATGCTTCATGGTTGCATGGTCGAAGACGGTTGCACAATCGGGATGAGCGCGGTCATCCTCAACAAAGCGGTCATTGGGAAAGGTTCTTTGGTGGGCGCGGGAGCATTGGTCACCCAAGGGACCCTCATCCCACCCTACAGCCTCGTCCTCGGCTCCCCCGCGAAGGTCGTTCGAGAACTCACCGCGGAGGAACGCGAGGGCAATGCTGTGTTCGCGCCCAAGTATGTGCGCGTCGCGAAGAATTATCGGGATCAGGATTAACCAGCCTCCCATCTCAAAAGTACTGGCAATGGTCCGCCTTGATCGCTTTTTCGTTGAGGAACCATCCGGGGTCCACAATCCCATTGGCTTCAGGCATGAGATCCGCCTTTTCAACCTGAAAGGTCTGGGCCGCATACTTGCATCCGTAAAGCTGAACATGGCCCGTACCCACCAACGCTTTCATGAAATCATGGATCTCAGTCGGTTCCCCGTCTTCAGCGATCCGACGCTGAAGCCATTCCTCTTCATTCGCATGTCTTCCCTCAACTTTGAGCTCGGACGCTCCTTCCTCAGTAAGCGTCCGCACCGCCCAAAGCACAAACAAGATGTCCACATCGACCCCTCGGATTGCTTGGGTATACGCGAAAGTCAAAGGTGTGAGGATTTTGTCGTACGCATCTTCTCGAATCACAATTGCTAGACTTTTCATAATCGTTCCTTTCCAACCTAAAAGATTCATTGATTGATTCCGCCGAAGACAAATCCAGACCCCGATGCATCATCGCCCGCGATTGAATGTGTCTTCTACGTAAGAGATACTATCCAGAGAACCGAACGCACCTTCTATGGTCGATTCACCGGATGTCTTGCTCGAAACTCCAGATTCGGGGGTAAAATGGACGCTCTTTCCGATGTGTTGCGAATCACTCGTCTAAAAGGTGGGGTCTTCTTGCATGCGGAGTTCACCCAACCCTGGTGTTTAGGTGTAACTATTTCCGCCGCGGATTGTTCTCCCTACCTCGGAGAAGTTTCCGACATTATTCCCTACCATTTTGTGATTGATGGGACACTCCGAGTCAAAACGGGAACCGAACCGCCGAACGAACTTGGGCCGGGCGAAGTGGTCCTGTTTCCTCGCAATGATTCGCACCTCTTAGGTGGCGACCTGAATCTGTCACCAGTTTCCGGAGACGACGTGGTCAGGCCCCCTTCGACCGAGGGGGGGCTCTCCACGATCCGGATGGGCGGAAACGGGGACCGAACTACCATTGTCTGCGGGTTTCTCGGAGGTGACGCGCTAGAGTCGAACCCTCTGATAAACACACTCCCACCCATGCTTCACATGGATGTCGGGAAAGGGAATTCCGGGGATTGGATACGTGGGACTTTTTCTTATGCGGCAGATGAAATCGCATCGGGGCGGATGGGGTCGGAAACAGTTCTGGCAAAGATTTCGGAGATCCTCTTCGTGGAGGCCATTCGGCACTACTCGGAAAATCTTCCTGAGGGAGAAATAGGGTGGCTCGCGGCGCTTAAAGACCCCCAATTGTCGAAGGGTCTGGCTCTCATGCATTCGAAATTAAACTTCCCTTGGACGGTTGATGATTTGGGTCGTGAGGTCGGTCTCTCAAGGTCCGCCCTCGCGGATCGGTTCGTACAACTGATCGGGATACCGCCCATCCAGTATCTCACCAACTGGCGGATGCAGGTTGCGGCTCAAAACCTTCGGAACAGTATCCAATCGATTCAACAAATAGCCGAGCAGGTCGGTTATGATTCCGAGGCCGCTTTCTCCCGAGCTTTCAAGCGAGTCATGAAAGTCCCTCCCGCAACCTGGCGACGTCAGGAAAGTAAACACTCCTAATAATCTGTTGAAAAACACATGGAAAACACAGGATTTGTAACGGGCTTCTAAAGGTTTGCCACCGGGAGAAGGGAATCCGCCTGGCCGGGGCTCAACGTTTCGCGAGTGTCCGAAGACCGCCCAAACTTCTCAGCAGCCAGATCTCTGCTTTGTTGAATTCGATGATTGCGTTGACCTGATTGTTCTGGGCCCGCACAAGATCTTCCTGTGCACGAATGACTTCATAAGGAATAGCAAGTCCCCCTTTCAGACGCGAACCCGTAATCGAGAGTGAAGCCGACGCGGCCTCCACTTGCTCTCGGGCAAGGGAGATTTGCTTGGAGGTCTTCTCTACCTGAACGATCGCAGACAACACTTCCTGTGTCACTTCATTCTCGACCTGGTCACGGCGGGTATTGGCTTGGGCGAGTTGCGCATCACGCTGGGCCAAGACCGCCCGGTCCCCTTTTCCCAAGTGATCCGTGCTCCATTCGATTCCCAACCGGTAATCCTGCCGATCATCGAATTTCTCTAAGCCGCTCCCGTTGTCTCCGCCAAAAGCACCCACTCGAGCTTCGCCGGTGATCACTGGAAGGTAACGTTTCTTCGCTGCCGCTGTTCGAAGGGTGTTTGCCGCGCCGATTGCGTAACCTTCGCGCTGGATCTCAGGACGCGTCGAGAGAGCCTTCCCCACCAATTGCTCCCGAGATTGGTGGTCACTCACGAAATCGACGGGTAGAACTGCGGTCTCCGCTGGAATCAACATGCTGAAAAGATCCAGATCTAATTGAGTTGCCAGATCGAGGGAAGCAATCTGTTTCTTCGCTCGCGCATCGGTAAGACCTAATGCCTGTTCGGCCCAGAACGCTTCCGCTCGAGCCACATCGGCCTCGAGGCCTTTTCCCCTCTCCACAATATCTTTCTGGTATTCAATGAGCGCCTCGCCCCTGCGAACCGATTCCTCCGCGACTCTCTGTCCGGCATGAGCCCCGACCAGATCGAAATACCGAACGGCTGCTTCGAACAGTTTCTGTTCGCGCGTGCTTTCGAGCTCGGCCTGCTGGGCTTGGCGAGTCTGGCGGGCAGCGAGGATGCCATACCTGATTTCGCTTGTGTCATAAACCCACGATACCCCAACTCCGGTGAACAACGACTGTTTACTGGCTACCGGGAGATCCCCGACTGTCCCCTGAATCCTGCCCTCGTGCTTGAGGAATTCCCCGATCACCCCGATTGTCGGGAGACAGCGAACCGAAGCGAGCTGCTCGTCCGCATAGGCCTCGCGAAGAACCTCACGGACATACTGGACTTCAAGGTCGTTCCCGCCCGCGAGCCAAAGTGTCGAAAGTAAATCGATGGGAAACCCGTCGGTTAGTTCTGCCTCCAGCGAGGTGAGCGGGGCATCGCTATTAATGGCCACAAGTTGGGACCAGGGTTCTGCTTCCTGGGGGAAAGAGAACGGGTCAACTGGACCTTCAAGCGCGTTCAACTCCTTTCCCGAGATTCTCTCACTCCCCTCGCTGAAGGGCGCAAGGAATATAAAAACCATCGTAATGATCCCAAAAGATACCCGTTTCATTTTTCCACCTCACCAAAATATACCGCATCCACTCAATCTGATATCAGGTACTCGAACAAATACGCCTAGACCTTGCTACTTTTTGCTGGTCGCTTGAACATCATATAAAGGATCGGAACCACGATCAGTGTGAGTACCGTGGCGGCCAGGACCCCACCGATGATTGCCCGCGCAAGCGGGGCGTTCGCCTCTCCTCCGCGTCCACCGATCGCCATCGGTAACAGTGCCAACCATGTTGTCAGGCTGGTCATGAGTATGGGCCGAAGCCGAACTTGAGCCGCTCTCCTGACCGCCTTCTCGATCCCCACGCCATTGTCCACAAGTCGGTTTGCGTAATCCACAAGTATAATACTGTACTCTACAACAATCCCCGTAATCATGATGATTCCCATGAATGCCGGAATGCTAATAGCGGTTCCAGTGAGAAAGAGCACAATCACCACTCCGATCATCGCCATCGGAACCGTCAGTAGAATCACAAAAGGAATCGAAAAAGATTTCAATTGAGCCACCATGACGAGATAAACCAGTATCCCGGCGATGATGAATCCGCCCGCGAACTGCTTGAAAGAGTCTCTCATCGTATGGACTTCGCCACGGATCTCATATGTGTATCCCTTGCCCGAGTAATCTCCATTGACTTGGTAGACCACTCCTCGGGGGGTGTCGGTTTTCTCCGACGCAAGGACAGCGTCCGACTGTAGGGTCTCTTCGATATTTGCGGCGAGTGTACCGATGTCGTATCCGATCGCGGCATTAACATAAACATCGATGACACGTGTGATGTTTCGATGGTTGATGACCGCCGGCCCGACGCCGCGTGTGATCTCTGCGATATTCCGCAGCGAAGTCGGTTTGACCGTCGTCTCGCTTGTAATCGGTATGTCCTTCAGAGTTTCAATGGAATTAATCTGGTCTTCAGGATACTGCGCTCCAATAAAATAGTGGTTCCCATTTCTTTCATCGATCCAGAAAGCGGGTTTGAAATTGATGCTCGAATTCAGTGACGTCACAATGTTTTTAACCACTTCCTCTTGGGTGACTCCCAATTCAGCGGCCTTAATCCGATCGACTTCCACTTTTAACTGAGGGTAGTCCATTCGTTGCGCCACACGCACATCCGTTGTTCCAGGGATTCCTTGGATAACGCGAGTGACATGCTGGGCAATCTCATAAGAGGTATCCAGATTACTTCCCTTAACCTGAATGTTGACCGGAGAGGGGAGACCGAAGTTGAGAGCGGCGGTCAGCATCCCACCCGTATCGAAAGCGACTTCGACATCCGGGAACTCCTCATGGAATATTTCCCGAAGTTCCTCGACGATCTCAAATGTACTTGGGAATTCACTCTTACCCTTGAGCTGCAAAAGGAGGAACGCATCCATTGGCCCTGAGTTTGGTGTGTAAGCAGCAGGCCAATCCATCAGAACGCCGGCATTTGAGATTAGGATCTTCAGGTTTGAATCGGGATATCTCTCCACTGTGGGGTACTCGGAATCCGGCTCACCCAACTCCTCAATCAATCGGGCCTCGATCTTCTTCAGCACTTCTTCTGTGATCTCGATTCTTGTCCCTGAAGGGAGACGTGCGAAAATTGTGAACTGGTTGGAATCGACAGGAGGAAATAACTCGGTTCCAAGTGTCGTTGCCAGAAGGGCCGCTCCGACAACACCCGCACCGGTCAGGAGCAGAACCAGGTATCTGGCTTTCATCATCACACCCAAAAAGGCCGCGAAGGCTCCCGTGGGTTCCACGTCCATGTCTTCTTCTTGGGCCACTTCTTTCGAGGGTTTCAGAAATTTCACGCAATAAGCGGGAATGACCACCATCGCGACCAGATAACTGCCCACCGCTGCGAAGATGACTGCAATAGCCAAGGGCTGAAATAGGAAGCGTGGAATCCCTGTCAGAAAAACAATCGGGAAAAAGACAACAAGAAAGGTCAGGGTCGAAACACCCACTGGGAGAGCCACCTCGCCAACCCCGTCGATGGCCGCCTTCATGCTTGGTTTACCCATGTTCAGGTGACGGGTGATGGAATCCATGACCACAATCGACTGGTCGACCAGGATCCCAATCGCCAGCGCCAAGCCACCCAGAGTCATACTGTTAATGGTGTCACCGGTATAAAAGAGTCCGATGAAGGCGATCAATAGAGAAAGGGGAATCGCGAGGACAATGATCAATGTCGATCGTATGCTTCGGAGTGCGAGCAGGACGATGATTCCGGCCAATAAGGCTCCCAATACCGCAGCGATCTGGAGACCCTTAATGCTGGAGCGGACATAGATGGATTGATCCATCACCACTTCGAGGGCGAGGTCTCCCGCTCGAGTATCCATCTCCCGCAATCGTTGGAGGATGCCAGCGAGTTGGGTCCGTATCGAGTCTACGATGGCGATGGTGTTGGCTCCCGGCTGACGGTAAATCGGGATGTAGACCTGACGACGGCCGTTTATCCGCACAATGTTACTCTGGATCTGAGAGGAATCCTTCACTGTACCCACATCGCGCATGAAGACCATCGAGTCTCCATCGGCGCGAATTGGAATGTCGTTCAATTCCGCCACATGCTGAGTCATTGCGTTGGAGATAATCTGATAATCGAAATCTCCAAACTTGGCGTT
>JAJDBZ010000476.1 GCA_029261095.1 Candidatus Omnitrophota bacterium
GCTCCATAGCCTGTGGTGTAAGAGACTTCCACTATGCATCCGTCTGGCTCATTGAAACCCATCAGCCGGAACCCCAAAAAGTTTCTCGGACGAAATCCCTGTTCTTCATGGTTGAAGAACCCGATCCAGACCCCAACTCCTGTCTTCCACTGGGATATCGATCTTCCCTCCACCAGGCAGAGCGAACCGGAAAAGGTGAGACGATCCGAGAGCCCCTTCTCATCGATGGGCTTTGCATAATGGGCGGGCCTCGCTGTCATCTGGATGTATCCGCCCATCTCACCAGGGGCTTCGCCAGCAAAATGGCTTGGGCTGTACCCGAAATCCTGGAGGATCCGGCGCGGAAAATTGACTGGGATACGGTTTTGTTTTCCTTCCCATTGGGGATCTTCAGAGAAATCAACCTTTCTTGTTTCGCTCTGTACTGGTGCAAGTACAAGGGACTGGAGGGGGATAAGGAAGAGTATTACCACCATCCTGAAGCGACAAAATGTGAGCATGAGATAGATCTCCCCTAACCTTTAATCTCTCTCCGAAGAACCGTGCGAACTTCAATCATTGGAATTGCCAAACTGAAACGAATAGAGTTTCGTTCCCCGACAATCAAATTTTAGACGAACTGATTTCCCCCTTAGCCCGCTCACATCGGATTGCCCGTCTTTCCAGGCGACCGTCGTATCCAGGTAGTCCCCATTGATGATCCGGCATTCCTCAAGTGAGTAACCCGGAATCTCCTTCCCCTCCTCGTCGAGAATTGCCAATCGCGCTTCCCCGGCTGAAGAAGTATTCAGGTTCACTCGGAGCGAATCCCCCTCGAAAGTGAAGGGCTCCGTGATTAACTCTCCACCCTCATAGTCGAAGTCCACCGACACAAACCCATCGCGCCGTTGAACGACTCGAAAGATTCCGCCCAATTTCCGCCCGAGATTCTTGTATCGAACCTGAGTGTCTCCATGGGTAAATGTATATCCCGCATAATACTGAACAATTTCTTCACCTTCCCTCACCATCCCCGGATAGATGTGAATGACCTTCAACTCCAGATCCTCATACCGATGGAGAGGAATGTAGGGGGTACGGTATCGAGTCCATCTCTTCCCGTCACGGCTCGTTGCGAGTTGTGTTTCGATGACCCCATCGTTCCCCTTGCCGCCAATATCTAGAGTCGGTTGGTTTAAATAGGCTCTCGATGCCGGTTCGTTGTAATGATAATAAGGGGTCGGAAATGCGAAGTAGGCCGCCTCGGCCCAGGGATATTGGATGGCGGCATTTGTATAGAGGTCCATGGCCTGGGGGTCACGCTCATCGCGGGCCATGACCACTTCAAAGGGTTCTTCCCACACGTCGCCGAGATGCTCGGTTTCGACTCGTGCCACGGATCTTCCGAGTTTCTCATTTTGTGGAAACGGGATGTTTTCGCCGACTACGATCTCCGAGTCGGTATGCCACTTCTCGTCCCCTTGATAGGCTTTGAAGAAGTGGACGAATTTTTCCAGGGAGTCATCCCAAAAGGTGGATATCTGGCTGTCCGAATGATGCGATGAAATGAGCCCCTCCTGAAGAGTGAAATGGATTCCATCCCGTGAGGTGAACAATCGAGTCTTCGTTTTCCCCTCACTCGAAACAAATCCGAACCGGTGCTCTGGCGGAGCATTTGGGTCAATCAAAACAGTTCCCTCTCTCTGCGCCCAAACCACGATGTTGTTGTCCTTCGATCCCTTCCACTCGACCACCCCGAGGTTGGGTTTATCCCAATGAATTCCATCTTTTGAAGTCGCCATTGCCGTGCAAAAACCAGGCTCGACATCCCAACTGACGGGGACGTAATAGAGTTTGTATTCTTCTGCATAAGGGTCGTACAAGACATTACCGTATGAGGTGATGCCTCCCGATTCCCAAGGCTTGTCCGCAATCACCACCAGGCTTTCACGTTCGGGTCGGTTCACCGCGATTCTCGCATTCTCCATTTCGGCAATGAGGAACTGATCCAGGAAAAGATGGCGGTTGTCCCCAAGGGGGTGACTCTCGGCGTAAAGGGCAGGCGATCCTATGAAAATCAGGATGAGAAAAGAAAGACCAAGCTTTGTAACCGTAATCATCACATTCTCCACACGCAGGATTGGTGAAAAGACGAGGTTATCGCCGATTGCAAACGTTTTCAATCAGGACTACCTTCGATTCAATGATGTCCTGATCGAGAGAATAGTGAGTGACCCCCCTCAGGGAATACGACCAACGAGAAATCAAACCCCTATTGCCACTGCACCGACTTTCGCGGTATGGTTGTGCAAACGTTTTCATAAAGGGTTTTTGTTAACGAAATACCCCTTGAGGAGTCGCCATGTCGGATATCAAGCAATCCCTGCTCATCTTATTTCTAACCATTCTTTCCATCGTTTGGGTTTCTCCAGCACCTTCGGAATCGCTGCGCAAACAAGACTTCTCAAATGATCCGGGCTGGGAGGCGGTGAACAATCGAATCGACCCCACCAAGGCGAAAGAAATCGTCCAGGATTTCGGCTACAGCAAGACCCACAACGCGGGAGGCCAATCCGCTGGTGAAATTGGGGGAAGAATCACCCGAGCTCTCACAAAAGCAAGCTATTCGAAGGTCATCCCCGAAAAGACCCTAGAGGACCGATTGGTGGCATCAGGGAAGTTTGCCTGTACCGATGCTGATGGGGGGAGTGCGATGCTATTCGGTTGGTTCAACAGCGAGTCCGATGGATGGCGCACTCCTAATTCGCTCGCCTTTCGCCTCGATGGGAACGGTGGGAAGTATTGGGTCTTTTTCGAATATGGCACCCAGGAGTACGGGACAGGCGGGGGTGAGACGTTTGAGGGCGAGCGTTACCAGACCACCCCGACTCCACCTGAAAAATCGGATGGGACCGTTCATGAATGGTCCCTCTCGTACGATCCTGAAGGAGCGAATGGTCGGGGGGAAATGACTTTTGAATTCGACGGTGAAACCTTTACCACACAACTTCGCGAGGGACACAAGCAACAAGGCGCGGTCTTCAATCGGTTCGGAATCTTTAATCAGATGACGACTGGAAACCACATGAATGTCTATTTCGATGATTTGGAAATCCATGGAGAGAGAGAAGGGTTTGACCAGGACCCTAAATGGGAAGAGGACGGAAACCGCACCACATACACCGACTTAATCGTCCGTCCCTACCACAACTTTGGATATTCCGAGACAAGCATAGCGGGAGGAGAACCTGGTGAACTGGGGGGTGTCATCTGGAGAATCGAAAATCAACGACCGGAGAATTCTGGCTACTACGGTGACGATATCGGAAAACTTACTTTAGAGGAAAGACTTGAGGCTTCCGGGAAAGTCTCAATGACACGTGCCGGTGCTGATAGCGCCGCCCTCATCGGCTGGTTCAACTCAAATTCTTTTAGAGAAGGACCCACACCACGAAACTTCTTCGGAATCATGGTCGAAGGACCGAGTCGGACCGGTCACTATTTCCGCTCTGCTTACTCGAATGACAAGATTTTGGGAGAAATTGAAGAACGGGGCCCTATCATCCGCCCCGATGGTAAGCAGTACGACTGGACATTCAGGTATGACCCCGAAGCCAACAGTGGAAATGGAGAAATCGTAGTCACCCTAGGGGATGAACAGACCATCTTGCCGATGCGACCCGACGCTAGAGAAGGGGGCGCTGAATTCGACCGTTTCGGTTTACTTCCTTACCTGCAAGGGGGACACCATGTTGAGATATTCTTCGATGATATCTCTTACACGGTTGGAGACTGAGAACCCATATCGCCATACGGATGCTTTAAGGAGATTGTCGATGAGCGGTCATCGTACGATTTATCATTCAACCCTCTTGTTTCTGTTTCTCACCACACCCTCCTGGGGAATCCAGCATGAGAAAGGGACCGGTGAGCCCTATTCATTAGCAGGCAACCGTCTCGCTTTCCAAAACTGGTACTACATTCGCCCGGGTCAGCTCGATTGGCAGGATGAGGAGGGGAATAGCGTTTATGGAAAAAGTGAAGTCAAAGCAGATCGGTTCGAATCGAAATTCCACTACTACGACTTCCCCCATGGAATCAAAATCCAAGCCCATCCCGCACAAAGAAAGGGTCCGATCATCGACAGGGAGAAACCTTGGGAAAAGATGGGTATCCGTGTCTCTTCTCTCCTGCATGAAAATGGCAATTATCGGATGTGGGGGACTTCGCAATCGGCTGAGGGCAACAACTATGGCTGCTATTTTGAATCCAAAGATGGTCTCCATTGGGAAAGGCCCAACCTGGGTCTCGTCGAACATGAAGGGAATACCCAGAACAACCTCCTTGAATTCGATAAACCGGTTTCGATATTCAAAGATCCCATTGCACCTTCCGAAGAGAGATACAAGACTGTTTGGCATGGCGATTTCAATCCCGAAGATTTTGAGGAATACGAAAAGCATCGCCCTTGGTCTGTCATGGCATCCGAAACCGATCCGGGAAGATACCACTCAATCCTCGGCGCGGTTTCGTCCGATGGGCTCCGATGGAATGAGATACCAAAGGCATTATCAGTTGAGCCGAGCGACACCAACATTGTCTGCACCTACGACTCCTCTTTGAAGAAGTATGTGATGTATACGCGCAATTATCTGGTGGGACCACGAGCCGAAAATTTTTCCAATCCCACTACCCGAATGCACCAGTTCGTTTTTCGACGCTCCATCGGAAGATCGGAGAGCTCGAGTTTTTATGAGTTTCCGCTGTCCGATGTGATTATCGAACCCGGACCGGATCGGCTCCCCACTGACTGCTTTTACACGAGTTGCAAAACCACCTTCCCCGGTGCCCCAGATCACCATCTGATGTTTCCGGCCGTTTACCACTTGGGGGATGACACCACCAGCATCGAGGTGCAATCCAGTTATGATGGTAGACTCTGGCACAGGATTCCAGGAGAACCCGTATTAAATACGGCGGATGAAGGCGAGTGGGATGGCGGTTGTGTCTTCACCGCGCACAACCTCGTGGAACTTTCGGGTGGTGATTTCGGTTTGCCCTACACCGGTTATGTCTACCCGCACAAATACCCTCGCGGGGCTTGGGGGTATGATGTCGGAATGGCGATCTGGCCGAAGGGCAGGTTGATCGGTCTCGAAGCGGAAGAGGAGGGAGAGTTCGCCACCATGGCGATTGTTCTCCCCGGAACGAAGATGCGAGTCAATGCACTCACAAAAAGGGTTGGTCACATTCTCATCGAAGTCGCTGACTATGACGGGAATCGTCTCCCAGGAAGATCTTTCGAGGACGCCGATCCAATCGTGGGCGATCAATTCCGCACATCCGTTTCATGGAACGGCGAATCGGAATTGGGAGTAGAGAAGGGAACACCTGTCATCCTTCGGTTCAGAATGAAGATGGCTGAGATTTTCTTTATTGACTTTGAATAGAAATAGATACTCCATTCTGCACCATCAACGTGGGCAACCCCTAATCATAGACCTCCGGGTTCAAAACATGAGTCGGACGGTTTCCATGAAGAACTTCGATGGCATTTTCTAAGGCGCCTCGAGTGACCGCTCGAATTCCCTCGATCGCTCGATTTCCCAAATGAGGTGTGCAAATACAATTCGGGTGGTTCAACAACCGGTCGGTCTCGATTCGCGGTACTTCGTCGATAGCCGCGCCCGCGATCACACCTTGTTCCAAGGCTTCCAACAAGTGGGTCTCATTCACCAGTTCGACGCGGGCAGTGTTGACCAGGTAGGCGGCTGGTTTCATCAGGGACAATTCCTCCTTGCCAATGATGTTCTGTGTCTCGCGTGTTAACCGCAAATGAACCGAGAGAAAATCGGACCTGCTAAGGAGGTCTTCGAATGAGACCAACTGGACCTTGTGGTGTCTGATAAACTCCATATCGGGATTCGTATCGCAAGCGATGACTTCCATATCGAATCCGATCGCCCGTCGCGCCACAGCCTTTCCGATATTCCCAAGACCCAAGATCCCCAGAGTTTTATCGTAAACTGAAGGAGAAATGGATCGCCCATAATGTCCTTCCTGGAGGAGCTGATAGTGCTGCGGAATTCTTCTCACTGTTGCCAATAGAAGGCCCCAGGTCATATCCGCGACGACCTCGGCTCCCTCTCGAACAGGGGCCCAGGTGATCACAACGCCGGCGCGACTCGCAGCCATCGGATCTTCAATTGCATCGTATCCACTTGAAGCTAGCGACAACACCTTGAGGCGAGGGAGCGCTTCAAAGAAATTGGAAGTTATCAGGCAATAGAACGGTCCAATGATACCGTCGAAGTCTCCACACCCCTCGATCACTTCCTCAACGTTATAAGGGTTCACCTCACGGTTTGCGACAAGTTCAATCCCCTGGGATTCCACCCAGCCTTGGAATTCTTCGGCGACCTCCAGACATGTACCGTTAATGACCCTCAAACGTGGTCTAGCCACAGGCTGGTCCCTCCTGCATCGGTTCGTATCGTTTCTTCAGGTGAATGAAAATATCTTAGAATGTAAACGTTTGCAATAGTGCGGGGACTCTGGTAGGATTTCCCTCTCAAGCAAGGCTCCTAGAAGGCAGTTTTAATCTTGTGAATGAAAGTGTCGTGAAGCAAGAATCCGTTCGATAAACCAGACTGAGTGCCCCGAGTTTCGCCAGAGCGCGATTGGTAATGCAGGGAGATTTCTTTCTTATGTCAAAACCCTTTGATGTCATGGTCGCTGGACACATGTGTCTCGATGTCATCCCACGTTTTCACGACACCGGTGCCACTCGGATCGAGGAGATTTTCCGGCCCGGGAAACTCGTCAACATTGGAGAGGCTACGATCAGCACTGGTGGACCCGTTTCTAACACTGGGATCAATATGAAAAAACTGGGAAACCGGGTCTGCTTTTGCGCGCGGCTCGGGAACGATGAGTTCGGAAACATTGCCCAAGACCGACTCAATCAGTCGGGAAGTTCGGAAGGGATCCGTGTCGACAATCAATCTAACACCGCTTACACCCTCGTGATCGCGCCGGTCGGCATCGACCGCATCTTCCTCCACAGCACCGGCGCCAATGACGATTTCGGACCCGAGGATCTCGACCCCAAACTCATCGAGCAGTGCCGTCATTTTCATTTCGGATACCCGCCCCTCCTCAAACGGATCTATGCCGGCGGTGGAGAAAATCTTCGGGAAATCTTTCGCATCGCGAAAGAAACCGGCGCCACCACTTCACTGGATATGTCGCTCCCCGATATCGATTCCGAATCGGGACGGCTCAATTGGGCCGGCATCCTGGAAAAGGTCCTTCCCTATGTCGATCTCTTCCTCCCCTCGGTCGAGGAGACTTTCTTGATGTTGGAACCCGAGGACTATCGAAAGATTCGCGAGACCCATTCCGCCTCCGATCTGGTCGATTGGTTCACCCCCTCCAAATACTTGGAGCTGTCGCAGCGATGCCTCGACCTTGGCACTCGTGCGGTCACTCTAAAGTCGGGACCGCGCGGGATTTACATCCGAACCGCTGAGAAGGCACTTCAAAATATGGACACCATCCAAGAGACGCAGAATAAAAACTGGTCCAAAAGAGAGGTCTGGCGGCCCGCCATCCAAGTCAACGATTTCGGGAGCGCGACCGGAGCGGGAGACTCCTCGATCGCGGGGATGCTCACCGGCTTCCTGCGCGGGGAATCGATCGAGGAATCGCTCCGGATCGGAACGGCCTGCGGCTTTCAAAATGTTCGGGTTCTTGACGCGGTCAGCGGGATCCGAAGCTGGGAAGAGACTGAGGAGATAGTGAAGAGCGATCCCGAATTGATCGATCCCAATATCGATGGGGAGGGTTGGCACTACGACTCCACCGAACGCCTCTGGTTCGGACCCTCCGATTCCAAGAACTCATAAGGATTTCGTAATTAGATCGATGACCTCCGCCAAGAAGATTCAGGTTCCCGTGGTATCCTCCACCCATTACGATCGCGAGTGGCGATTTTCGTTTCAGCAAAGTCGCATGATGTTGGCCGACCTGATCGACAACCTGCTTTCCATCCTGGAAAACCAACCGGAGTATCGTTGTTATCACCTCGATGGACAGGGGGTCATCCTCGAAGATTACCTCCGGCTACGTCCTCACCGATGCGAAGACATCCGCCGATTGATGAAAGAAGGTCGCATCCTCGCCGGTCCCTGGTACTCGCTCCCGGACATGAATTTGATCGCGGGCGAGTGCATCGTTCGCAATCTCCTCACCGGCCATCGGGTGGTCTCTCAATTCGGTCCCCCGATGAAAGTGGGTTACACCGCCACCGGATTCGGTCAGGTCTCTCAACTCCCCCAGATCTATAGCGGGTTCGGCATCGACACCGCGTTGTTCTATCGCGGTCCCGATCGAACGAAACTCGAAAAGGAATTTGTCTGGCAGTCCGAGGATGGGTCAGAGGTGGTTGCTTATCTCTTCACTCCCGAATTCGGGCGCATGCCTCTCTATCATTGTGTCGTCCGAAAAGCACTTTATGACCGGGTGTTTTATGAACGTGCGGCCGATTGGGAAGCGGAGGAAGGCCCCTATCGTCTGGACGATCCTCGCACCCGTTGGAACCTCTACTACCAATCGACCATCAAGGAGGGTTTTCACCGAGAAAACATCGCCTCGGAAACAAAGCGGATGATCGACACCGAACTCTCCCGCTCCAACCTCGACACCTTTCTCGCCCTCGATGGCACCGATTCGACCGAACCCGAGCCGATGATCCCAAAAATTCTGGAAGCGATGAACGCTTCCTGCGACACCCATGAGTTTGTCCACACAACTCTTCTCGAATTCGCAAACATTCTCCGCGAAGCGAAAGGAAAACTGAAAACCCACCGAGGCGAAATGCGGTCCTCGGCCAAAGAGGGTGTCCAGGTCAATCTCTTCGGAGACACCCTCAGCACCCGCACCGACCTCAAACAGAGGAATGCCGAAGCCGAAAGAAAATTGATCGGCTGGGCGGAACCCTTCGCCAGTTTCGCGTGGCTTGAGGGAGCCGATTATCCCTCCATCCTCCTCGACGAGGCCTGGAAAACTCTCCTCAATAACCAATCGCACGATTGCATCGCGGGTTGCGGACAGGACATCGTTCACGATGACATGGTCTACCACTACCGCCAAGTCTCAGAAGCCGCCGACGAAGCCACCCGACGCGCGCTCTTTCACTTGACTTCCAATTTAGACACGAGCCGATTCGATGCAAAAGACCTCCTTCTCGCGGTCTTCAACCCACGTCCTCACCCAAGGTCCGAACTGGTCGAGACTCGAGTCGACATCCCCTCCCCATGGGAGGCAAGGTCATTTCGGATCGAGGACCTAGAGGGAAGGGAAGTCCCCTACGAAACAGTCCAGATGAAGTCGGGCGAAAAAGTTCTGATTCACCGACCGAAAGATGCGCCGGGGCGTTACGAGATCGACAGTTGGTGGGTTCGGTTTGCGGCGACCGATGTACCGGCTTGCGGGTGGACTGTTTTCAAACTCGTTCCGACTGGCGATGACAAGTCCGATTCGATTCGATCGGAAGACTCGCCCGATGATCGATCGATCGAGAATGAATTGTTTCATCTCGAGGTCAACGGATCCGGGAGGTTTGACCTGACCGACAAACGGACTGGGCGAACGTTCAAAGATTTGTGCACCTACGAGGATCGGGGAGAAATCGGCGACGCCTACTTCAGCATCCCCGTTCCTGGAGATGACCCGATTCAGGGTCCCGAGGGATGCCACAATGTCAGTGTGGAACGGGGGCCGCTTTCCTCATCCCTCAAAGTCGAGTTCGATTTCACCATCCCGGCGGAAAGTTCGGAGGAGGGACGAAGCGAAGACCGAATCGATATCCCGATCACGACCACCGCTACTTTGAAGGGGGGGACTCCGTGGATCGAGATCAAAACCGAACTCGACAACCGGGCTCGCGACCACCGCCTTCGTGTTCTCTTTCCGACCGGCATTCAAGCCGACCAATCTGTTTCGGACATGCCTTTCGATTTGATCGAACGACCCACCGCCCCCCGCGACACCGAGGGCTGGTTCGAGCGTGGGTACACAAACTACCCGATGAGAAACTTTTGCGCGGTGGCGGGGGAGGATGCCGGCTTCGCGATTGCGGGTCGAGGGCTCCCCGAGTATGAGGCGTACAATGACAACGATCGAACCCTCGCAATCACCCTGCTTCGGACCACTCGGGTCAAAACCCCGAAAATCAAAGTCGAGGACCCCGACCAAGAGGGGACTCAACAACTCGGATCACAAGTTTTCGAATACGCCCTGATGCCCTTCTCGGGCTGGCCGGAACTCGGAACGATCCACCGCGCATCTCTCGACTACACTCTCCCAATGCGAGTCGCCCAATTCGGAAAACAGAATGCGGGATCCCTCCCACTCCACCACTCCGAAATCGAAGTCTCCGCACCCTTCGAACTCAGCGCCATCAAACCCTCGGAGCGCGGAGATACATTAATCGTCAGAATTTGGAACACCTCCTCTTCCGAGGCGAACGGAATGCTTCAAGCGGGTTTCGATATCGAATCGGCTTTGCTGGTTTCACTCGAAGAGGAACGCCTGGAAGAGATCTCGATCGAATCGCAAAGTTCGATATTCTTCATCGCCAAACCCCGCCAGATTCTCACCCTCGAACTTTCACCATCGCGAAGGGTCCTGTCATGATCTCTCTCCCATCGATTTGGAAAGGACAGGAGTCCGTTTCAACGGACTTCGCTTTGCGTAGCCACCAAATTGATTCCGTGGCGAACTTCGATGGCACCTCCCACTCTATCATTTCTACCCGCCAACCATGACCCGAGCCGCCTGCCTCTCCATCGATATTACCCCCACCGAACCCATCGACCTCTCCGGCGGCCCCTTTGGCCAGAGCCAAGGAGTCTTGGACCCGCTTCAGGCTTTCGTCCTTCTCCTCGAAGTCGACAATCGGTTTTTCTGTTGGGTGGTGGTGGATGCGATTTATCTCCCGGCGGAATGGACCGATCCACTTCGCGAGAAGATCGGTGAGATCCTCGGCTGTCCTCGTGAGAACACAATGGTCTCCGCCACACACACACATTCCGGCGCGGCCTTCATGCCTCTACGCCAATGGGGGGAGGTTTCTTCAAAATATACGGATTGGGTGCATCGTTCCATTGTCGCCAAGTTGGAAGAGGCCAAAGAAGCGCTGCAACCGGTGACCGCGTCTTTCGGTTCATCTCCAGCGACTGGAACCACTGTCAATCGGCGAACCCCTGGGGGACCGGTGGACGAAACAGTATCGGTCCTCACTTTCCACAACCCTGATGGCCGGCCCATCGCGAGGGTCGTTCACTTCACCTGCCACCCGGTGACCCTTTGGGGATTAGAGAATAAATTTAGCCCCGACTTTCCGGGATATCTGAGAGATGCCCTGAGCCAAAGCCAGAGCGGAATCCCCGTGATGTTCGTCAATGGCGCCGCCGGGAACATCAACCCGGTCGGCTTTTCACCAGAGGCAACCTCCATCGAATACTCGAAGGAGTGTGCTCATCGAGTTTTCAAGGCCGCCAACGATGCCATCCTTTCCGCTCAACCCATCAACCTCGAACCCTTCGATTCAAACGAAATGGTTGAGCAAGTCCGTCTCGATCCGCCCCCCGATCCCACCCACCTCCATCGGCTCATCGAAGAGGCGACCGGTCATTTGGATAAGGAAGACCCAGCCGATGCAGTCGCGTGGCTCCGAAAGAAAGAATGGGCGTCCGATCTCCTCTCCGCGATTGGTGAGGAAAAACTCGAAGACCACGAACGATTGGAGATTCAATCCGTTCGGTTGGGCGATCTCACGATCCTCACCCTCCCCGGAGATCCCTATGTCGAGATCGGGATTCAGATGAAAGAGAAATCTCCCTCGCATCACACTCTCATTGCTGGCTTTACCAATGGCATGGTGGGATATCTCTGCACAGAGAAATGGCAAGAGGAACATGGCGACCAAGAAAAATTCATCGGCTATCGATTGTTGTCGATGCCGAAAGAGACCGAAGGGATCATCTATCGAATGACAGAGAGGTTGGTGAAATCATGAAGAAACGTCCACTCGGAAAGTCCGGCATCGAAGTCAGTGAATACGGTCTCGGGACTTGGGCGATGGGAGGGGGCATCTATGGCACGGTCGATGATGACGAGTCCATCCGCACCATCCACCGCGCCGAGGAACTCGGTGTCAACTTTCTCGACACCGCGCCCATGTACTCCATCAGCGAGCGCCGGGATGGCCGCGCTGAAAGGGTGATCGGCCAGGCGCTGAAAGGCCGGAGGGACAAGTGGATCGTCGCTACCAAGTTCGGCCGTCACCTGAACGGGAGCGAGAACTGGAAGGAGATGGACCAGGATTTTTCCGGCAAGCGCGCCGTTCAGAGTGTCGAGGAATCCCTCTCTCGTCTGGGGACCGACCACCTCGACGTCCTCTTCGTTCACTCCCCGCCGCGTGATCTCTTCGATCCCGACGATGCCTTCGGCGCGATGGAGAAACTGAGAAAGGAGGGGAAGATCCGAGTTGTCGGCTACAGTTTTTGGGAATCCATCGAAGACACTCTCGATATCGTCGAGCCGCATTTGAGATCCGGCCTCATTGGTGCTGTCCAAGTCATCATCAGCCTCTTACGCCCCCAGGCGGAGGAGGTTCTCTTCCCGATCCTTCGGGAGACTGAAACCGGTGTCGTGGCGAGGGAAGCCTTAGCGAATGGTTTCCTGACCGATTCATTCACCGGAGATTCCGCTTTCGATCAACAACACAACAAATCACGCATGGATCGCGAACTGATCGAAGACCGCCTCAACCAGGCGGAAAAATTCAAGTTCATCGTTGAGGAGCGTGAGGACATTCAAACCCTCCCGGAGGCGGCTCTGGTGTGGACACTC
Organism: Candidatus Omnitrophota bacterium; assembly: GCA_029261095.1. Taxonomy (GTDB): domain Bacteria; phylum Hinthialibacterota; class Hinthialibacteria; order OLB16; family OLB16; genus JACKFH01. Next base: position 12,898 of record JAJDBZ010000476.1, read on the forward strand.
TCCCATCCGGAGGTTTTCTGTGTCATCCCCGGCGCGAAGACTGTGGCCGAACTGGAACAGTGTCTTGTCCGCGCGGATGCTGAACCGCTTTCGAGTTCGATAATGGAGAGGGCGAAACAACTCGGAGAGGGTTACTCCTGGGTTCCCAATCCGCCGCCTAAATAGAACCTATTTGAAGGTGATCCGAACCGAATTGAGGTAGGCGGTCGGCCCACCGTTGGGAGATTCCAATCGGGCGCGGTATTGAATCCAGTCTCCGCTGGTTTCGTCGATCGGCGAGTCGTTTTCGGTGTACCAGGATTCGATCCCATCGGGACCAGACCAATGTTGTTCTTCCAACGCATCTTCGGTTTCAGCGGTTCGAATCTGGAATTTCACCCCGGTCCCATGGGGTTTCTCCGCTTCCCATGAAATCGAGGAGGCGGCCTCTCCATCCGGGATCTGGTGAGCTGAGGACTCATAATCCTCGTACAGCCCTCGATCGTAGCTGTTGCCGACATCCCTGATGTTCAGAGCATGGGGACCGATCGAGGGCATGTCCCACCTAGCCTTTTCGGAAAATCCATCTGGCCCGCCCCAATAAAGCATTGAGATCGTGGAACTCTCGTGTGGTCCGGGTTCCACCGTCGAACCCTCCTTACGGTGATTGGCGCTGAGGATGTCGATCCATCCGTCGGCGTCGTAATCGGCGGTCTCGATTCCGACCGAGGCGTACCCCTCGATCTCCACACGGTTGTCGACCGAGAACCCATCCGGTCCGCCGTAATAAATCAAGGTCGGTTTGTCGCGAGTGAAATTCCCCTTGTAGCTGTTAGAGACCAGGTCCAACCATCCATCTTGGTTGAGGTCGGCGATGCTCGGGTCGTAGGGGCCAAAAGTCGGAATCTCGATTCGATTCTCGCGAGTAAAACCATCCTCCGAACCGTAGTAGAGGTAGGAGGTCAACTCCGTCTGATGCCCGACCTGACGCAGTGGGAGGAAGAGATCGAGATAACCATCCCGATTGAAATCCGCCCCCTTCACATACATCAAAACATCCTCACGGCCGAGGTCGATGGTCTCCGCCCGATCGAGACTGTACCCGTCCTCGCTCCCCCAATAGATCAGAACACTCCCCTTCTGCACCTGGGTGGTGAGGTCGAGAAAACCATCGCGATTGAGATCCATCACCAATGGGCCTCGAAAGGAATTCGAAGGAGTGGGTGCAACGCTACGGTTTTTGTAAGTAAACCCAGCCTCACTCCCCCAATAAATGGCGATTCCATGCACCTCCGGGTTGTTTGGATCGGTCGACTCACCGCCGACAAGGTCGAGCCAACCATCGCGATTCAGGTCGGCCAATCGGATTCCACCGATTGATAGTTCCTGCGTCAGATTGGCTTGAGGGTGGAATCCGCTTGCACCTCCCATGTAAAGGTAGATCGTGTGTTGTTCGTGCGGGATACCGTTCATGAAACGACCTTGACTCATCATCAAATCGACATGGCCGTCGTCATTCACATCGGCATGAGCGAGACTGGTGACATAGTGGCTTGGGATCTGGAGGCTCCGTTCGAATTGGAAATCCCGCGACCCATCTCCCCAGTAGATCGTTGTGTGCGCATATCCATCCCGTTGAAAACCCTCATGGTTGAAGAACACGATATCCGGTTTTCCGTCATAGTTCACATCGCCGATGGTGTTTCCGACAGTTCCTTGAGTCGCGAGCTGGGTGTGATCCCCGAATCGGAATTTCCCCTCACGGTTCCAATAGACATAGGATAGAACCTTATGCAGGTTGGTGGTTCGCTGATTGCTGAAGACAATTTCCGGCCAACCGTCGCCATCGAGGTCACCGATTGAGACTCCGCTCGCTCCGATGGTCGGGAGACCGACGCGATTCTCTTCAGAGAACTCCCCTTTATCGGAGAAGTAAACATAAGAATCGATCCAAGTCGCTCCCCCGGGACCCGTCAGGTTAGCGAGGACCACATCGTCGTAGCCATCGCGGTTCAGGTCGCCCACCCCGATATCGTCGATGACCTGACCCACTAATTCGGTCGATCGATCGAGTGAGTATTTGCCGTCGCGGTATGTCAGAATGGTTACCGTGCTTGCGGACCCTAAGAGGATATCGACCTCTCCATCGCCATTCACATCCCCGGTCGCCAAGGTGTCACCACCCCGTTCGATCTCTATGGCCTGGGAGAGCGGCGCATCCTGGTTCATGGAGGAGAGGTAAATGAATACGTGTCCAAGACTCTGGATCAGATCGTCCTTCCCGTCTTTGTCGATGTCCGCCGTCGCGACCGCGTAAGCTCCGCGTCCCTCCATCGAAAACTCCATCCGTTTTTCCGGATCGAATCCTTCCGCCGAGTTCCAGTACACAAAACTCTTTTTTACCTCTGCCGAATCCATCAAGGTCCCGCTATCGAATTGGCAGGCAAGCGCCAGGTCGGGCCATCCGTCGAAATTAAAATCCCCCGCCGTGATTCCCGTGCAGGCGTGAGCGGGAAGTTCGATTCGGTCATTCGCCGAATAACCGTCTTTCCCGCCATAGTAAACAAAGGAGTTCGTCCAATCGGTGGTCCCGTTGTCGTTGTTGCAGACCGCGAGATCGTTCCAACCGTCCTTGTTGAAATCATGAACCAAACCATCCCTCGAACCGTTCGCCGGAACCCGGATCATCGACTGCCCGGAGATGTCCTTCCCGGTGTTCAGATAAATGTAGATGTCCTCCTTCTCGGTCTGCCCATGCCCGCTCGGTATGATGACATCCAGGTGACCGTCGCCATTCAGGTCCCAACGGTTGATGATCTGAATCCGTCCCTTCGCCGACACATAGAGATTGCTCCCCGCGTCCATAAAAGTTCCATCGCGAAAATCCTCGAAAGAGTCCTCGACCCATTCCGAGGCCGAGACACTTGTGGTTAACAGAAGACAGAGAAGACTGTTAAGGAATTTCATCTTGACACTCC
>JAJDBZ010000477.1 GCA_029261095.1 Candidatus Omnitrophota bacterium
TAATAAGAGGGATGAAATCGGACCCGCTGGGAACATCGAAGAGATTCTCATCGAGAGTTTCGATGCGGCGGTCGACATCATTGGAGAGGAGGAAGAGAAGTGGAATCCGCACTCTCGCGAAACGGCAGACCATTCGATGCCTTACCTGGTTGCAGCGGCTCTGATGGACGGGAAAGTCGACCTGGATTCTTTCACCCCCGAAAGGATTGCAGACCCACAACTTCGCGCTCTGGTACATAAAGTGAGAATTGTCCGCAACGATGAGCTCTCGGCGAAGTATCCCGACGGTATCCCGAACATTGTCACAGTCACCACAAACGACGGTAGAACCGTGTCGGGTCGCCTCGATTATGCACACGGTCATCCCGAGAATCCGCTATCAGACGATGAAATTGTGGAGAAGTTGAATCGTCTCGGTAGCCCCTACCTTTCCGATGACCAAATGAATTCTATAGCCGAATTTGTTTTCGACTTGGAGAATCAGGCCGATTTGAGGGAATTAGGAGAGTTATGCGTCTGGAGCTGATATCTCACCATTCTCTCCATCGACAACCGCCCAGGGTTTGCAGGAAACCCACTTCCTTTTAGATTACCAATAGAAGACCCTGACCGGGGTCTTTCGTATTTTTCCGAATGAGGGATGGATTTTTATGAGTTTTCGCAAAGTCTACATACTTTTTTTCATTTTCTTCTACGCGGGCGCCTCCGAGGCCTTGGAATACCCCATCGAATCTGGATTGCAGGTCATTTATGAGGCAACCACCACCGCGCCAGGACAATTTCCAACTAGATGGCGCTATGAACTCTGGGTTTTCGATGAACGCGAACCGGGGAACTTTGATGCAGTTTGGGCGAATTATACCAACATCGGAACTCCACAAGAGATGGTCTCCGGCGCTATCCCCTTTGGTCTCACCAAATCGGGCGCGAAACAGTTTGTCGCCGAACGCGAGGCGACTTACCAAATACACGACCAGGTGAACACCTATCTCCCGGATCTCTCTCCAATATCCGCCTTTCAGGGAACCTGGAAGACGCCGCCCGCTGTCACCCGTTGGTATAACTCCTTTCAAGTGACAGGCGAAACCGAGAAACATTTCCAATGCCGGTTCGCTCAATATGGGGTCAACAACCTCGATCAGATTATTGGGACGCAAACCGTGGGCGATGTTTTTTTCGATAAATCCACCAACTGGCCAAGCGAGATCCGAGTTCAAACCACGCAACAGACCCCACAAGGTCCGGTTCAGATCGATCAAGTTGTTCGATTGACCAAGGTCATCAACCGCGATGCGTCATGGATTTCCTCACGTAAGGAAGAGGCGAAGAGTTTCTTCAACGTTCTCGCCGGGCATGATCGTGAGCTTTTGGCGGCGAACGATAATCTCGCGTCCGCCACCATCGAAATGGCCCCCGTCTTCAGCCTCTGGAACACCTGGCTAACCAACAATCAGACCTCTCGATTTTTTCGCATTGGCCAAACCCAGGCCCAAGTCTTGGCAAACACGGTCCCTTTTCTGCAACAACTTTGGGTGAAGCGAAAAATGGCGGTCGGAAGACCCGCGCCCGATTGGACCCTCCCCGATTTTACCGGGAAACAATACACGCTAAGTGCCATTCCCGCACAGCCCATCCTCCTCGTCTTCTGGACCAAGACCAAGTGGTGGGGACTTGTGGCGATGCAGGAATTAGTCGAAATCCAGAAAGAGTATGGGGACAGAGGTCTGGTCATTCTTCCCATCAACCTCGATGCAAACCCACAGGAAGCGGCCGGAGCTCTGAATTCAATGGGAGTCAACCTGGTGTCGCTCCACAATACGAACCCGGCCGTCCTCGAAATGTATGGAGTTCCCATCGGCATGTTTCCCGCGACAGTTCTCATCGACAAGAACAAGACCATTGTCGATGTTCGTTACGGTTGGGGAAGACAGGTGGTCAGCGAGATCAAGAAGCGAATCGAAGGAAGTCTTTGATGTGCGGGAAAAGGGCCTCGGAGTAAGGTGGAATTTGACACAGATTGATTCACTATTATCATGAGTAACTCCGATCTGGTCGCCATCCTGGCTCGATTTCTAGGCGACGCCCTCGTTCTGATTTTGCTATACGATTTTTTCGCCCAACCCTTCCGTTTTTATGGGATGGATCCTTTCACGCATTTTGTCTGGGCCGCCGCAAGAAAAATCTGCTACCCCTTCGAGACCGTTTCGCGAAAGATCATTCAACTCCCGGATCGGGACCTGACGCCACTTTTCGCACTGGTCATTGTCCTCTTTTGTCGCGGTTTTCTTTATGCCGCCAGCGCGATTGGAGCGGGTGGTGGTGTTGCGATTGTGGTTGTCGGAGTCACACTTAGCTTCCTCGAACTCTTCACCCGTCTACTGATACCGGGTGTGCTGTTTCTCATTTATACCGATATTCAACTGGCTCGGCACCAGGAATCTTTTATCGGGAATGTCATGGTCATGATTTTGCACGATATAGCGAAACGATTTGTGGTTCTCATTCGGAAAGGGTTGTTCTCGTACAAACCGGTTTATGTCTTTGTCGCGGTCTTCATCTATTTGTCGTTGTTTCAATGGCTACTTGTTCTCGCGACTCTGCTCCCCTTCAGTCAGAGCTCAGTGATGTCCTCCTTTCCTATGGCAGTCCAGCCGGTTTATATGGATCTGCTCAGCCGCCCGCAGATTCTATTGCCTGTGGTCATGTTCCAGCTCGGATCCGCTTTCTTATACGGTATCTTCATTTTGCTCTTGTTGAATATGCTGACCAGTTTTTCGGGTCTCGATCCCTATGACCGATTCGCGGTGATCCTCGGTCTGGTCTGCTCTCCCTGGGTCATCTTTTCGCGGAGGTTTTTCTCCTTCGCCAAGATTGGCAACATCGATTTCTCGGTCGGGATCCTTCTGATCATCTTATTTACGATTCAAGGCATGATCGAAGGAGTCCTTCGATCTATTGGAGGTTTATAACGATGAACCCGATGAGGCGAGTCTTTCTGATCATGTGGATAGCAATTCCACTCTCGCAGTTATCTGCTTCCGGAGGTCAAGAAGAGTTGAGGTTTGTATCCAAATACTTGAATTTCCCCGTCAAAAACGGAGCCCCCAAAAGCTTAGTCGAACTTCATGTCGATGGTCAAAAAGTTCGAGAATTCGATATTGAGCTCAGCCAGGACGAGCCAGATTTCTGGGTCTTTCTGGATGTCAGCGAGTTTTCAGGGAAACGGGGTCATCTGAAGGTGGAGCCGATCGATTCATCCGAGTCACCATCGATTGATTCGATCCACCAGAGCGACACCTATCCCGGAGAAGAGAAGACCTATTCCGAAGAGCTGCGTCCACAATTTCATTTCACTTCAAAACGTGGTTGGAACAACGATCCAAATGGGATGGTCTACTATGATGGGGAGTATCATCTTTTCTATCAACACAACCCCTATGGGTGGCGCTGGGGGAACATGACTTGGGGACATGCGGTCAGTGCAGACCTCATTCGATGGACCGAGTTGGGCGATGCGATTCACCCGGATCATCTCGGAACCATCTATTCCGGGTCCGCCATTGTTGATGAGAAGAATTCGACGGGTTTTCAGAAAGGTAAGGAAAAAGTGCTGGTTGCCGCCTACACCTCAGCGGGAGGGAAGAATCCCTGGTCGAAGGGAGTGCCTTTCACACAATCACTCGCCTACAGCAACGACCGTGGGCGAACCTGGACCAAGTTCGAGGGGAACCCGGTGCTCGGCCATATCGCGGGCGAGAACCGTGACCCGAAAATCATTTGGCACGCACCAACTGGGAAGTGGGTGATTGTCCTCTACCTCGATGACAAAACCCTCGGCTTTTTTATCTCAGACGATCTCAAGACATGGGAGAAAACCAGCGAATTGAAGTCTTTCTATGAGTGCCCGGAACTCTTTGAGCTTCCTGTCGATGGAAAAGACGACAACACCAAGTGGGTTCTCTACGGTGGGAGCGGCGACTACCTGATTGGACATTTCGATGGACGCGAGTTCCACCCCGAGTCGGAGGAGATCAAATTCAGTTACGGCAACTGTTTTTACGCTTCACAGACCTTCAACAATATCCCGGAAGAAGATGGCCGTCGCATTCAAATCGGTTGGGGCCGGGGAGATATTCCAGGAATGCCATTCAATCAGATGATGAATTTTCCAACGGTCCTCACGCTCCATTCGACCGAGGAAGGGCCTCGAGTCTTTGTACAACCTGTTGATGAGATATCATCGCTGAGAAAATGCAGTACACATCTGAGTGATTTGAATTTGGAGGACAAGACCCAATCGCTCACCGAGGTCGTGGGGACTCTTCTCGACATTGACCTTGAAATAAAATTGGAATCAGCCCAAGAAGTTGGAATCGAGATCGGAACTACTGAATTGGTTTACAACGTTGCCGACAACATGCTCCGATTCAAGGATCAAGAAGCCCCTCTCGAGTCAGTGGACAACAAGATCCAGTTGCGCCTATTGGTTGACAGAACCTCAGTCGAGATTTTCGCCAATCGTGGCCGTATCTATATGCCGGTCCATCACATCCCCGAGGATGGAGATTACTCGCTATCCCTTTTTTCTCGCGGGGGAAAATGCCTATTCGATGCAGAGGTGCATGAACTGAATTCTATCTGGGAGTGATCCCATTATGGTCGATAGGGTCAAACCCGCTTCGAACTGACCGCCTCTCGATACCAATCCACAAACTTGGCGATGCCTTCGGGGACTGTCGTGGTCGGCTCGTAACCAAGCAGCTCGCGGGCTTTGGAAATATCGGCCAGGGTGAGCGGCACATCGCCGGGTTGAGTGGGTTGAAAATCGATATCCGCTTCTTTGCCAAGGCATTCCGAGATGGTGCGAACCAAATCGATGAGACGTGTCGACTGTGACCCGCCGATGTTGAAGATTTGAAATCCATCGCCGAAATCGATAGCTCTTTCGAGTCCAGAAACGAAATCATCGACGAAGGTATAGTCCCTCGCGGTGGACCCATCCCCGAACAATGGAATGGTTTGGCCCTGATCGATCATCCGTGTGAACTTGAATATGGCCATGTCGGGCCGCTGGCGAGGACCATAGACTGTGAAAGGTCGAATGACATTGATATCCATCCCGGTTAGTCCCTGATAAACGGAACATATCTTTTCGCTGGCGAATTTTGCGGCTCCATAAGGAGAGATTGGATTGGTGATCGTATCCGTCTCCTTTAGCGGCATGTTGAGTCGTTCTCCGTAAACCGATGAAGATGAGGTGTAGACAAGTCGGCCTATTTCAAACTCTCGACACAGTTCCAGAATGTTGAGTGTACCACGGCCATTGGTTTGTTCATAAAGTTTTGGGTCACGCAGGGAAGGGCGAACCCCGGCTCTTGCGGCCAGATGAATCACCGTTTTGGGTCGATGGTCTTGGAAAGTCTGGTTCAGAAGATCGCTGTCGAGGAGGCTCCCCTCGATAAAGGTGAAGTTATCAAAGGTGTGACAGGTTTCCAGATTTCGATGTTTCACCTCGGGCGAATAATAGTCGTTGAGATCGTCAAGACACACGACACTGTGGCCACGCTTCAGCAGCCGCTCGCAGGTATGGGAGCCGATAAAACCGGCGCCGCCAGTGATAAATATGTCCATAATCCGATTCGTTTGATCCAGTCGAGCATCCGATAGGGATGCAATTTAGAACGTTCACATTAAGATCCAGGTAAGAAATGACTAGTGACCGCCCCCAAACTTGTCAAGAGAGATCTTCGGCGACAACCCCTCCTACTGTTGACTCTGCAAGATGGTATCGTGATGACTCTCAGACTTTGAGGCCTAATCAGTCGTGTTCTACTGCTTGGGCACTTTTTGGAATCGTCCTAGCGTTGGTTTATTATTCCGGAGAAGTGGGACATTGTATGAGCGAAAAAACAGAAGAAACCCCCAAACACACCAATCATCTTATTGAGGAAACCAGTCCATATCTCCTTCAACATGCTCACAATCCAGTCGATTGGTATCCCTGGGAGAAGGAAGCCCTCGAAAAAGCCCAAAGCGAGGACAAACCGATCTTCTTGTCCATCGGTTATTCCGCATGCCATTGGTGTCATGTGATGGAGCACGAGAGTTTTGAGAACGAGGCTATTGCCGAATTTCTCAATGAGCACTTTGTCTGTATCAAGGTCGACCGTGAAGAGAGACCTGATCTTGATGAAATATACATGACAGCCACCCAGATGATCTCCGGGTCTGGCGGGTGGCCGATGACTGTATTCTTGACTCCGGATCTCAAGCCCTTTTACGCGGGAACCTACTTCCCCCCGGATGCTCGTTATGGTCGGCCCGGGTTCACACAGATATTGACTGCCCTTGCCGATGCTTATGAGAACCGTCGAGAAGAAGTCCTTCGAAACGCGGAGAATGTGACCCGCACCATTCAGGGTTACCTCGCCGCGGATGCTTCCTCCGCGACACTCTCCGAGAAGATTATTTCCGATTCGGTCGAGAGCATGAAGAATCGTTTCGATCCTGTGTATGGAGGATTTGGTGGAGCTCCAAAGTTCCCTCATACAATGGATCTGATGCTGTTGATGCGCCACTACCAGGAGACCGGGGACGACGAGTCCCTCCGTATGACCACCGAGAGCCTCGACAAGATGGCGCGTGGGGGTATGTACGACCAGCTCGGCGGTGGGTTCCATCGTTATTCGGTCGATGCGGAATGGTTAATTCCGCATTTTGAGAAGATGTTGTACGACAACGCCCTTCTCGCCAGGACCTACCTGGAAGGTTTTCAACTAACCGGCAATAAACAATTTGAAGTCGTTGGCCGCGAGATTCTCGACTACGTGGTCCGTGAAATGCAGTCGAGCGAGGGTGGTTACTTCTCTTCGACGGACGCGGACAGCGAAGGAGAGGAGGGGAAGTTTTTCGTTTGGACTCCACAAGAGATCCAGGAGATTCTGGGTGACAAGGATGCCCGGATCTTTTGCGAGTTTTACGATGTCCGCGAAGGAGGCAACTTCGAACACGGGACCAGCGCCCTTTCGATACCTAAAGCAACACCTGAAGTTGCCGAAGGACTCGGAATGTCTGTTGAAGAAGTCAATGAGGTGATCAATCGGAGTCAGCCTAAGCTTTTAGAGGTGCGTGCTCAGCGGATTGCGCCCGGGCTCGATGATAAGGTCCTTGTTGACTGGAACGGTCTGATGATTTCCGCGATGGCGTTTGGCGGCTTCGTACTCGAAGAGCCTCGTTATATCGACTCGGCCCAACAGGCCGCGGAAGCGTTGCTTGCGCACCAGTGGAATGGGGACCGTTTATTGCACACGCGAAGGAACGGGAAATCTCACTTGGAAGGAATGCTTTCCGATTATGCCAATCTGGCTTACGGATTGATCGATCTCTTCCTTGCGACACAGGAATCGAAGTGGCTAGAGAGTGCGCTTGAGATTCACAAGAAGATGGTGGATCTTTTTTGGGATTCTGAAGAAGGCGGGTTTTTTAACACGCTCGACGAGCAGGCCGACCTGATCATTCGGACTAAAAGTGGAACCGACAACGCGGTTCCATCGGGGAATTCGATTGCCACTTTGAACGCGATCCGCCTCTCTTCGATGACAGGAGATCTCGACTTGGAGAAACAGGCCGAAAAGACTCTTTTAGCTTTCGGTGAGAGTCTCAAGAAGCAAGCAATGGCCTACCCGATGATGCTGAACGCGCTCCATTATTTCGAACGTGGCGGCGAAGAACTTCTCATTGTATCAGCAGAGGAGCAGGGATTCGGATCTTTTGTCCAACCGCTGAGAACGACTTTTGCGCCCCGCCTCGTATGGATGGATGTGACCGACGAGAGAATCGGCAAGCTGAACCCCCTGGCCGCGGATCGGAAAGCTGTCGATGGGAAACCCACCGGATACCTCTGCCGGAATCGAGCCTGTCAATCACCGACGACCGACCCGATGGACATCCTGAAAGAGATTAAGTAACCGTACCCGAAGTGGTGAAGATGAGGGAGATAAGCGCCGCCACAGTCAGCAGTTGTGGGATCTTGTCGCTTTCGATTCCTAAATCGCAAAACAGCGCTGCCAAGGCTCCATTGAAATCAACCCGGTAGGGTTTCGTCATAAGATGCGGAAACCTGTCTTCCAAGACTTTTACCAGTTCGATCGCCTCTCCTGAAACATCCAGGCTATTCGCTAGATCGAACAGTCTCTTTGTCCTCGGGTCTTCGGCAGCGCTTGAGGGCACAAACCCCGCAAGGGGCGGGACCTGGAGCATATTCCCCTTGATAATCTCATCGGCAAACTGAAATACCGCAATCTCGGATTCATGATACTCATCTCGGATTTCCTCGAACGATAGGAGCGCGCCCTGAAGCTGCGCTCCCCACTGACGTGGTGTTTGCAGCAGCGCACTAGCCACTGCGGCATGCCAATCGCAGCCAGCGATCAGGGAAGTCTCAAGGCTTCGAGTCAGTTCTGCCATCGGCCCTGACCCCTCAAGAGCCAGTTG
>JAJDBZ010000478.1 GCA_029261095.1 Candidatus Omnitrophota bacterium
AAGAGAAAGATAAGACAGGCAGCGATTCCAGCACTAATCGATAACCACAACACCTTTCGGCCGGCAGGGAAAAGAATGGTCTTAATTTGTCGTTGTGATTCTTGACTTATTGCGCGCAGGAATCCTCTCCTCATTTGCGCCCGCTCGAATTCGCTGAGACGTTCGGTCACTGGAATCTTCTCCAAAATCTCTTTGATTTTTGAATCCATGTCGTTCTGTTTTTCTTCCATACTTTGAGATCCCCTAGGTGTTTTGCGGTGAAACCGCAAGAAATGGGTAAATCTCCAGAAAGGTTCGCTTCAACTTCTGTCGTCCGCGTCTTACGGTGATCTCAGCAGCTTTCTCCGATATATTTAATCGTTTTCCAATCTCACCATGCGACAAATCTTCGATATACCTAAGGCGCAAGGCCTGTTCGTATTTCTCAGAAAGGGTTCCCAGTATTCCCTCAAGGAGGTCATCTTCTTCTCTTTGCAAGAGAACATCCCTTGGGGTCAAACCATCCAATGAAGCAGCCGCTGACTCCATCATTTCCAAACCTGCCTCGCTCGAAACATTTTCCCATTTCTCATGAGCGAAGTAGGACCGGTAGTGTTTAGCGATCCCTAGCAACCACGGCAGAAAGTCTTTGTAGGATTCATCGTACTTGTCGATGATTTTGAATGCGGTTAGAAAGGCTTGTTGTGTCAGGTCTTTGGCTGCTTCTCGCCTCTTTCCGATACGGTGATATAGAAAGCTGAACACAGCTTCCGCGTACAGGTCATGGACCAGGGTCCACTCCGCTTCGCTCCGCTCCTTGAGCTTCTTGATGTCGATTACCGGTTCATCCATGAATGGCAACTCTCAATTTTGAATCACATACTATTGGGCCGGGATCTCAGATTTGCGACGGATGAATTGTTAAGTCAATTAGAATGAGACACCTAGGGCACATTCCGGATCATGAATCGAAAGATCGGAATGGATGAATTAAACAATTCATTGATGAGGTTTGACTTGCAAACCAACCGATTCAGTTAAGTCAATGTCTAGGGAATTCTGGTCCGGTACGGAACTTCCTCTGAGTTTCCGATTGATCTCTATGAGAATGTCCGATGTGATTCTATCGGTGCTCTCTTTCAAAAAGTCTCTTACCAATCGGTCCGCATCGAGGAACCGCACGTCTCTGACCCGATTCGAAATTAGCCAAACCTTCAGCTCGTTCGACACTTCATGTTCTGGAAACTTATTAATGAAGCTCATCGCCAACTCCTCGACACCTTCCCGATCTCCAAGGGCGAAATCGCACAGACCCGATAGGACTCGAATCTCATCTTCACTTAGGTCTGTCCCCGTGTGCATCGATTCGATCACGCTTTTGGCTTCGGTATAGCGCGCTGCTTGAAAAAGCCAAAGGGCATGCATTCTCCTTGCTTGCGTGGCTTCTTGAGTTCCGTTGTATCTGATTTCGATCGTCTCACAAACCTCCAACGCGGAGTTGAGGTTTTGATTCTTGAGAAACTTCGCCAGTTCGATGGCATATCGAGGAGACTCGTTTGCATCTTTGAATTCCTCCAACACCTTTCGATATGCCGCTTCAATTCTGTCGGAAGCACCAATCTGATTTCCTACCAAGATTCGGGAATCCAGGGAATCGAAAACAAGGGGCGTTAGATCTGAATTATTCAGTGCCGCAAGGCATGAAAGGTCTAAGGCCCGTTCGGTAACTCGGAGTGCGAGTTCCTTTTTTTTGGGAATATCGAAAACATAATCTCTCATAAGACTTCGAGATCCATCGCCATGACAAGCGAGTCTTACAAACAGGTCAACGACGCCGCGAGAGTAAAGCGCCATTCTGTTTAAATGGAACGAATCAGTAGTTCCAATTTGAGATTGGTCATTCTCTTCCAATAGGAGTCGGTCCAGCTCGTTCAAACAAGCAATCCCCTGCGATGCCGATGCACAAACGATTCTCAGATCCTCGACCCAGAGATCGGAGGCCGTTCGGAATGAATCACTCTGTTTGGAACCAGGAAAGTCTGGGTTCCGGGACTGCAACTCTCGTAATAGCCGGCCAGCGGTAAAACCTTTTCGATTGCTGGTGGCAAGGGTCTCTGCTTCTAAGAAGGACTCTGCATTCCTTAGGCAAGCGATGATTTTTCTGTCCAGCCCCATCGTTTCAACCCATTCAGGGAACTTCTCCCAGAATTGGAGGTAATAGAGAGAAGCCAAACCAAATTCTCGGTGGTCCCTCAATGCATCTGCGAGAGCAATCCATTCGATCTCTTGAATTGTCGACAATGTAGCGGAAGGGATTCTGTTTTGAGCAAGCGCTGAAAGGAGTTCGCTCTTGTTTTCGTACCGAGCCATTAATTTTTTGTGGAGCGCGCTGCGAGCTATCGGTGTATCCGGAAGATTCCGAAGAGTCCAATTTATGGTCTTCAATCGATTCTTTGGTTCAGAAAGACCGAGCAGTTTATCGAATGCTAGGAGTCCGATAGGATGTTTGTGAAATCCCTTTACTATCTGAAGCAGATCTTCTTCGTGACTCCCTAGTGTTCTCTGAATTTGTGATAGCAACTCGAAGGAACCAGGATGGGATGGAAAACACCGCACAACATCCGCGTATTGATCGCAGATTTTGGAAACGGTCGCATCGTCTATTTCTTGGGTCGAACCAATCAGATAGAGAGAATAAGGTTCAGGATTAATTGTGGATTCGAGCAGGATAGAGTTACATTCCTTTTCGGCTCTTCGCATTCCTTCATCAAAATCAAACTCACCATGGAAGAGTCGGGTAATGATCTCCTCCAAATGATTCATCGCTTCGAACCGACCACCAATTTGGTCGCCAGGTTGCACGTTCCACCCTTTGGTTCGGTGCATGATGTCGAACCCATCGGCCCAACCTTCGATTCTGTGCTGGATATCGACACGGTCGAGGAGGTCTTGTCGAGCTGAGAGATGAAAGGTCCAAGCCCCATCGGGATGGTTGGCGCTGGATCGTGTCACCCATTTCACGAATTCCCAAGAGGCTTGTTCTTTCTCAGGCGTACTTTTGGCGATAGCCAGATAGTGCCTGCGCTCGTCCAAAATGACCTCTTCCCCAAAGGTAGGCCAAGGAACGATGCGATAATTGTGCTGTTTCATCAGTGGATTCAGAAAGTAAGATGGGACCACCTGCATTCCATACCGCGAACTCAGATCTCCAGCGGTGTTCTTGAACCGGCGGTTGTCTTCCCGGGACCCCCACGAATCCCGAAGCCGAACCAATGTATCGTAAGATCTACGGAGAGCGGGATGAGAAAGATCAAATCTACCGTCTTTCATGACATCTCCCCCCTGTTGGAGGACCATGGTCATCCAAAGAAAAAACATATGGGTATCATGACTCCCTCGCATCCCCAACCGAAATCCCCATTGATCCAACTCCCCATCCGCATCTGTGTCTCGGGTGATTTTTGGCAGGATCGCAAACACATCTTCCCAGGTTTCAGGAAGCTCGGAAATTCCAGAGGATTTAAAGAGATCCCAATCTACAACGAAAACTACAGAGCTGACCAGAAAGGGAACTCCCCACTTCTGTCCTCGATAAGAGACGGCATCCCACGTGTTGGAAAAAAAATCTGTAAATTGAAATTCGGGATCGGGAAGAAAGGAATCGATCGGTCGGATCAGGTCGCGATCCACCAAATAACCAACTTCATATCCCATATCGCTCCGAATACCCACCACATTCAATGCGAGTTCAGAAAGATTCTCGATCCGCGTGTCATCTCTGGATGGGGATCCCAATGCAAAGTGCTGTATCTTGATATTTGGGAAATGTTGTTCAAATGCATAAATCTGGGACAGGATCCACCCGTCGCCGTCTTCAGCACTTAAGGTCCCTACTTCAATCGTAATGGGATCAGTCGCCCAATTCGGATTGAATCCGAATACAAGGAAAAACAGTGCGAATAGAGTCCGATTAGTTTTGTTGACTTCGAGGGGACCGATAGCTACCATCGAATATGGCCTCGTCAGTGCTGTTTGCGGTTATGTTGGTGACAACGATTCCAACAGATTGGGAGGAGATTCCTCCATGGGTGGATTCTTCCACACAAGCGGAGATCTGGGAATCGTTGGAGAATTGTGACCCAACCGATCCGCGCAGCATTCGAGTACTTGATCTCACTCTCGAAGAATTCAGGTCCCGGACTCAGTACTATCTGTTGCTCAGGTGGTCGCGGCATTTTGAGAACAATTATCCTGGGACACCCTTAGGTTGTCATGCACTCGCTTGGCGATGCCTCATGCTTCCCGAAGGTATGCGCGACAAAGAAGATCTTCGAACTCTGGAACAGACCGTTCGCGAAACCAGCGATGTCCGCCAGTGGTTGGACCTTCTCAAAAGGTTTCCCAATGACATTACAGGGATCATGGCGGGAAAATTGGCGTTCCTTTCGGATTCAAAGGATGTAAATTTAGAAATCGAATCCTTCTCTCACAAAAACCCCCATTCCGGGATTGCGGCGATGATGAAATTGAGGGAGGGAATGATTTCGGCGAAGCATCAGGACTGGTCGTCAGCCATTGATCCTTGGATTCAAGGTATTGAAACCTATCCCATCCCCTGGGAGATCCCACAATGGATCAAGCGGCTGGAAGATGCGTTGACAATCGCTGGACATTCCCTCCAGGCTGAAATAGTCCGAGATGGAACAGTGGGAACGATCGCTCAATTGCGGATTTTCCGTCATGCGTTGGGAGCATCGGATCGTGGTCATGCGCTTGATGCAGTTCCAATATTGCAGGAACTCAAACGAAGAATGGGTTCCTCCCCTCCGTTCATTGAACTAATTGATTCCCACTTGAATGCACTTAGAGAGCAGCCGGATGAGTCGGATCAAGAGAAATTACTCTTTGCATCGTTGGATCGTGCTCCGATTTCAAAAATCCCGGATTTTCTGGTTACCTTGTTTCAAAACAAGTCAGGACCGCATTCTGTGGAAAAATTGTTTTCAATTGCGAATATCCGATTTGATCGTGGCGAGTATCCCGAAGCCGTGTTGATTTGGTCCTTTATGACAGAGCACTTCCGTCAGGACCACAATCAAGTTTTAGAGGCATACAATCGTTTGATCGATATCAGATGGAAACAGTTTTCTCTGGCTCGGGACTTCCGAATTCCCCATTCAACAGAGGGGTTTGAAGGATTCATTGGACCCCTCATTGAACAAAATCTGAAGGAAGCGAGAGTCAAACTGGAAGAAGTCCTTGTGGATGCCGAGGAATATGTTCAAGGGAAGGATTATTCTTTTAAGCTACTTCGACTCATCAAGAAACTCTATCGAATCCATTCCAACCGTGGATCCGCAGATCGTCCTGGTGACTTGTTCATCGACCTTGCGATGAGATCTACACGGGATCAACAATCGATTCTTTCTGAATCCGCTAAAGAATTCAGGACCAGAGAAGCCTTGGCAATCATCGAAATATTAGGAGGATCATCCACCGCCAGTCTTTCCCATCTTCCGCGAGAATCACTTCTGAATCTTTATCTTCAAGACGAGAAGTATCGAGAAGCGGCAGCCATTGCAAGAGAATCCGCTCTTGATGCCTCTGGGACCCCTTACGCCAACGATGCTTGGTTCAAAACCGCTGAGCTAGAATACAAGGCGGGAGATTTCGAATCCTCAGCAAGTACGCTGATCGACTTAATCGGAGATCTGGAAGAAGGGTCCGAGGATCACACTCAAGCCAATCGTATGTTGGGTCTAGCTGAGTATCAGACTGGAGACTATGAGAAGGCGAGAAAACATTTCAACACGGCGATCGAAAGTGGCCACCTCGACAAGGATCAAGAAGAATCCCTCTATATGATGAACGCCTATTCTAATCTGTATCACCAGAGATACGACCAAGCCCGTGAAGGACTGAACGAGCTGCTGGGTAAGAATCCATCCCGGTTGACTGAACGTAAGGTCAGTCGATTATTGGAACAACTCAATCGAAATAAATAAATCTGCCTAGTTTCTGCCAAAACAGAAGAAAATTAAGGTATAAACCTTCCTTTTTTTATCCGTGCAAAAAAGTTTGTCGCATTTTCGGTCTTCGGTGCCAATACATTGCAAACCGATAGTAGGAGGGGTTTGTTGTGGCTCGCATCATTGTCATCGAAGATGAGGACATACTTTGCAAGGTCTTGGTGGAGATTCTGGCAAGGAGGGGGCATAACGCGGATTTTGCACAACGTGGCGAAGCTGGAGTTGCAATGCTGAGTCAGGACAGATTCGATGTGGCATTAGTGGATATCCGGCTACCGGATATCGATGGTCTCGATCTGGCCAAAGAAATTCATCTCAATTTTCCTGAGGTTCGCATCATCCTCATGTCGGGAGGATCGGAATCTCGAGATGATGAGTATCGCGAGATGGCATTGAATCTCGGAGTATCTGAAGTGATCAATAAGCCATTTCTAGTAGAGAGCCTTCTGGATACCGTTTCAAGCGTGCTGGGAAATCAGCTCGTCAATAATAGGCAACACCAAGCCAATTAGGACTCGAATCGACACGGTTTTGTCCATATCAAGATTCAGATTCGGATGGATTTGCGTTCTTTTTGACTCTTTCAGGCCACTCATTCTTGAACATCCCTATTCGAAAATTCAGACACCCATCTACACGCATACCCGTCATTCCGTCTAAACTTCCCTGACTTGCAATTGAAATCCATGCATCAGAGGGATCTCCATGAACCTAACGAATCGCAGAACTTTTCTCAAATCTACCGCCGCGGGGACGGTGGCGCTGACATCATTATCAGACCTGACAGCAAACTCGGACATGAAATACAAGACGGCGTTATTGGGTTGTGGGTGGTGGGGAAACAACATCCTCAAATACGCAATGGAAAGTGATGAATGTAAGATTGTTGGTTTATGCGATGTTGATCAATCCCATCTTAATCAAACCGCCGAGCGCGTAAGGACCGAGAAGGGAGATTCTCCGAAAAGTTACGGTGACTACCGGGATCTATTGGAAAAAGAGAAACCGGATATTGTCATCAACGCCACACCTGATCATTGGCATCCTCTTGTGACCATCGCCGCGACAGAAGCCGGTGCGCATGTATACGTTGAAAAGCCTGTCGGCCACACCATTAACGAGGGAAAAGCGATGGTAGCCGCCGCGCGTAAGAATGACCGGGTCGTCCAGGTTGGCACCCACCGAAGGGCTTCTCCTCACAACATCTCGGGGATGGAATTTTTGAAGTCCGGACAGGCCGGGAAAATTGGGATGGTCCGCGCTTTCGTACATTACAGCGGAGGTCCTGGTAAACCGACCCCTGACTCTGAACCACCAGATGGACTCGATTGGGATATGTGGTGTGGTCCCGCTCCGCTTCGTCCTTACAACAAATTGTTGCACCCCAAGGGCTTTCGAAATTTTTTGGATTACGCGAATGGGCAAATCGGTGACTGGGGAATTCACTGGATGGACCAAATTCTTTGGTGGACCGATGAAAAGGGGCCTCGAAGGATTTCCTCAACCGGAGCACGTCATATCAAGGAAGACAACACAGAGAACCCCGATACTCAAATTGCTTCTTTCGAGTTCGAGGATTTCACTGCCTGTTGGGAACACCGATATTATGCGGCGAATCACTCGGAGAAACACAATATCGGTTGTTATTTCTATGGGACTGAAGGCGTGTTCCATATGGGTTGGCTGGATGGATGGAACTTTTACCCGGCGAATGGAGGCGAAGTGATCCACCAGGATCCAAAACTTGATGATCCGGATCAGCAAAACATTAAAGGACTTTGGTCAAATCTTCTCGAATGCATCAAGACAGGGAATCGTCCGATCTGCGATATCGAAATCGGTCACCGTTCAACAAACATGAGTCTCCTCGCCATGCTTTCCTTGAAACACGGAAAAAGTGTGGAGTGGGATCCAGAAAATGAAATCATCGTGGGTGACCCTGAGGCCAGCAAACTTTTACAAAGGGAGTACCGCGAACCATGGCAATATCCCGTAGTCTAATCTTTTCTTTGTTTCTTATTCTTCTGGCGCCCCACCCAGGTCACTCAGAATCGACCTGGATCTCAGACTGCTTGATCAATCCACCCGTTGTCGACCCCTCCCCTCTAGAACAAATGGTCAGATTCATTGGCAATAGCATTCCCACCCTAGAGATCCCGGATTCGGCGGAGAAGTGGGACGCAGAAGCCGACCAGTTACGTGAACGCATTGTGGAAGAGGTGGTTTACAAAGGAGTTCCGGACAGTTGGCGGCA